>JBOHOA010000044.1:0-3336 GCA_050730975.1 Minisyncoccia bacterium | reverse complement strand
GCTCACAACAACACAGAAGCTGCGACACATGTCGCAGCTTCTGTGTTTCCTTGAATCCTGACGAGGGTCGATACCGTACTGATTTGGACGCGGGCCGGTATCGGTTCCCGGCGTCACAACCGTGTTGCGGGGGTTGGATTTGAACCAACGACCTCCAGGTTATGAGCCTGGCGAGCTACCGCTGCTCCACCCCGCGATATATGCCTTTAGCCGAGAGAGGCCTATAGCAATGCACGCTCATTGTACAAAAAATACCGAGTGCGCGCAATAGTTTATTTTTTCTTCGCCACGACGGCGCGGGCGGAGCTCCAGCGCTGCCAGAGCACGAGGAGCGGACACGCGAGGAAAATCGACGAGTACGTACCGGCTATCATACCGACGAGGAGCGTCAGCGCGAAATTCTTGGTGGACGCCGGGCCGAGAATAAACAGCGCCGCGAGCACGACCACCACCGTGAGCGAGGTGTTGATGGAGCGCGCGAGCGTCTGGCGGATACTGCGCTCGATGGTATCTTCGAACGGCTCGCGCTTATGGGTTTGCTGATTGAGCGCGAGGTTTTCGCGAATGCGGTCGAACACGACGATCGTATCGTTTATCGAGATACCGAGAATGGTGAGCAGGCCGACGATAAAGAGCGAATCGACCTCGGCGCCGGCGACAAAGCCGAGAAGTGCAAAGAGGCCGGTCGGGATGAGCATGTCGTGGACGAGCGTTATGATGGCGATGACCCCGTACTTCCACGACGCCACCGGCTCGGAAACTTTCCGAAACGCGAACGCAATGAACGCGATGATGCACAACACCACGAGCAGGAGTGCGACGTACCCTTTGTGAAGCAGATCCGAGCCGATGGTCGGGCTTATCGAATTGAACTGCGTCTCAGTAACTTTTCCGAGGCCGCCGAGCGCGGTCTCTATTTGATTTTTTTGCGCATCCGTAATGGCAGGCATGCTGATTTGGTAATCGGAGGCACCGGCCGGCTGTATATGCGTCTCGCCGGATTGTATAGCCGCCACAATTTGCTCGACCTGCGACACCTGCGGCCGGCCATTCGGAAACGAGACCTGCAAGAGCGAGCCGCCGACCAGATCAATCGATGGTTTGAGGCCCCAGAGCAAAAGCGCGATAAGCGCGAGCAGCGAAAACGCGGCCGGAAGAATGAGGAATTGTTTGTAATATTTAGAAAAATGCATAATGTAAAAAGATTACAGTTGACAGTTTACAGTGAACAAAAAGCTAATGTGTATTTTCTGTAACCTGTAAACGGTCAACTGTTCACTTGTTAAGACCCGACAACATCCAGAATCTCCCGCGCGCTTTCTTGGTGTCGACGCCGAGCGCAAGCAGGAACGTCCGCGAAATCGCGACCGCCGACAGCATCGAGACGATAACGCCGAGACCAAACACGAGCGCGAACCCGCGGATAATCGAGGTGCCGATCCAGAAAAGGATTATCGCCGCAATAATGTGCGCGATGTTGGAGTCGCGAATCGCGGCCCACGCGCGGCTAAAGCCCGTCGCTATGGCGGCGCGCGGCGATTTGCCCGCGAGTATTTCTTCTTTTATGCGCTCGGCGATGAGAATGTTGGCATCGACCGCCAGCCCCACCGACAGAATAAATCCGGCGATGCCCGCGGCCGTGAGCACGACCGGAATGAGTTCAAAAAGAACCATCATAAGGACGAGATAAATAAAGAGCGCGGCAACGGCAACGACCCCGGGCAGCCGGTACCAGAGAATCATAAACAGCGCGACGAGCGCGAAGCCGATGAGACCCGCAATTATTCCCTCGTGGAGCGCCTCGGCGCCGAGCGTCGCGCCCACGGTTTCGGTGGAGGCGAGGGTAATCGGCACCGGAAGCGCGCCGAGATTCAGGCTGTCGGCCAACTGTTTCGCCTGATCGGCGGTAAAATTGCCGCTAATTAGCGCCTGTCCGTTCGGAATTTTTTCCTGGATAACGGGAGTCGAGAGCAGATTGCCGTCGAGGAAAATCGCGAGCTCGCTGCCAACGTTACCGCCGGTTATTTGCGAAAAAAGTTTTGTGCCTTCGGAATTGAACGTTACCTCGACTTCGGGCTGGCTCGCGAGCGCGGAAGAGCCGTTGCCGAACACGACCGTAGAGCCGGTCAAATATGCGCCGGTGAGGCCGGTATCGGTAAACGCGGCAGGATTCGGTATTTGCGTAACTTGCCCGGCGCTCGTCGTCGCGATGGTAACGCTATTCTCCATGCCTTTTTTGACCAGTTTGAAATCGAGCGTCGGCGTTGCGCCGATCATTTGTTCGGCCTTGGTAACATCGGTGATGCCCGGGAGTTCGACGACCAGGCGATAGTCGCCGCCGCCGAGCGCTCCCCCGCGCTCGGTCTCGACCACCGGCTCGCCGACGCCGAACGCGTTGACGCGCTTCTCAATAACCTGCTGCAAAATCGAGAGCGACGAGTCGATATTGGCCGACGGCAGTTTGGACACGTCGGCGACATATTGCAGCTCGGTGCCGCCGGAGAGATCGAGGCCGAGGCGGAACGGAAACCGGCCCGGCGCACTTTGCTCGTGCCATACAAAAAAGCCGATGATTGCAGCCGCAACGAGTATGAGCACCGAATAGTAGCGGATTTTGAACATTGCGTTTGAGGATACCAAAAAATGAGCGTTTGATGAAGGGATTGACACCTAAACGCTTTGTGCCATTAAAAATTCCTCCTGCCGCCGATTTTTTGTTAGTATGGATTCAAACAGATCTTTAGAAGGAGAATGTCATGCGGCTCGACTATGCAGTCAAAGATCTCAAGGAACAGGGCTGGTTCGATCCGTTCAAAGAGGCCAGCCGAGATGCGGTGTATCCGCTCCCAAGGGAGTTTCGCGCCGCATGGGAAGAACTGGAAGCTCTCGCGAACAGCCCGGACACGGAATTTTTTGTTGTTCCCAAACACCTCTGGCCGATCGACGAGCTCGGAGAGCCAAGCGAGCAAGGATGGTTCGGTTGGGATTACAAACGCCGGCGTATGCTCGTGTACGGCCAGCAGCTTGCAAGTCAACTCGAACACCGCATCGATCTTCAGCTGCGCTACCAGCGCCTATTAACACTGGCGCAGAATGTGAACGACAACGCGCTCAACATTGCCCGCGAGTTCGCGCAGGTTATGGATGCGCACACCGGCGGCAAATTTGGCCTCTCAGACGCGCTCAAGCGAAATGGGAGTGCGGTAACGCGTTTTCTGCGTTATCGGCCGAATCCGGAACGGCTCAACCCGGAGCACCTCGACCGCTCGTTCCTCACCGTACATGCATGGGAATCGCATGACGGACTCTGGCTCAAAAGCGGCTCTCACGCCGACG
>JBOHOA010000043.1:0-12432 GCA_050730975.1 Minisyncoccia bacterium | reverse complement strand
ATGCCGCTGGGCGGCATATTAATTGGAATAGGAGTTGCCCGCAAATAATCGAGACCGCTCCCGGCGAGCGGTCTTTTTTTATAGAAATTTTTAGGATATAGCATAAAAATTTTTAACGTATTGGTGCACCTATTTTTCTTTCGGCTGTTCGCAATAAACAATCAACTATTTTTCATCTGGCGCGATACGGAGAGAATCACGCCGACTTCGGCGAGCGCTATTGCCAGAGCGGTCCCGCCATGGGAAACGAATATGAGCGGCAAACCCGCGAGCGGAAAAAGTCCGAGCGTGGCGCCCATGTTAAAAAAAGACTGTCCGGCGATGGTAACGACGAGCCCTACCACGAGAAGCGCGCCAAATGCATCCGGCGCGCGCGCGGCGATACGCAGGCCGGCCATTGCGAATATGGCGAACAACACAACGAGAATCGTCGTGCCAAGAAACCCGAACTCCTCGCCCGCGACTGCAAATATTGAGTCGCCTATCGGCTCGGGAAGATATGAAAATTTTTCGATGCTTTGGCCGAAGCCACGGCCAAATACCCGGCCGGAACCGACAGCTATTAGTGATTGCTGCACCTGGAAACTCGAGCTCAGCGAATTCTCGGATGGATTGAAAAAGGTTTCAAATCGCGCGCGCAGATACGGCCGCTGAAGCGCCAAAAGCGCCACCAGCGCGACGCCAACAAGAACAATTCCGGCGATGTAGCGCATTTTGCCGCCGGCCGCGAACAACATCGTAAGCGAAGCGAGACCTATCATTGCAACGCCGCCGGTATTGGGCTGCATAATGAGAACAAGCGACGCACTTCCGGCAATAGCCGCGAGCGGTATCAAACTTGCCCGCCATTCGCCAATTTTGCCAATGTTTTGGGCATACACTGCGGCCAAAAGCGCGACCGAGGCGAATTTTAATACCTCGACCGGCTGGAAGGAAAACGGCCCGAGCTCAAGCCAGCGGCTTGCACCTTTGAGCGAAAGCCCGATGTGCGGCACGAACGTAAGCAGTGTGAGTGCCATCGCCACGCCAAAAAAATATGGCGTGTACGGCTTCCAAAACCGGTAATCTATTTTAGCGAGCGCAAAGAGCGCGATAAAACCGCATATAACTCCAAAGAAGAGTTGCGAGATGGCGGCGTTTTCAAATACCGTCTGGCCACCGCGCGCCAGAAGTCCGAGCGCTGCGGAAATAAATATAAGGAGACCGCCGAACACGAGAATGCACACCAGCGCCAAAAAAGAGCGATCGATGTGTTTAGCGCGCATCAGACAATTTTATCACTCTTCACATAGAACTTGTTTCAAAATTCAGGTTTCCGAGCGGAGCCTGTTGTTGTGGAAAAACTTTTGACATTAAAAAATTTTATGTATTATTAGCCTTAGAAGAGGCGCCGTTGGCGCTTGAAACCGGGAGGAAATGAGAGGCTCCAGCTGTTTTTTGCTTTCGCGGTTTTGTTTGCCGCGCTGTTCCCTGCGGGAACTCTGGCAGACGGCTTGATCCAGATGCCGAAAACAAAAGCAGAAATCGTGCGAATGATTCGACACGGAAAGCGCATAGAAATGGAGCTCGACAAAATCGAGGCGCGCTATGCGTGCGAAGCGGCCATGGGAAACCTACCGGAAGCCAGGGCCCTTGAGCACCAGCATGAGGCTCTGCTCAAAGAATATCGCAAGACGCGAATGGGAAAAATTGATGCGGTCTTATCTGGCATCAGCACCAATCCCATGCATCAGCTTATGTCGCCTACGGGCGACACAGAAAATTTTGAGAGATTTAGAGAAATCCTCCATAGATGCGAGAAAAAATATCATATTTATCGTATCATTTGGAACCTCCCGCCTGCACGCAGGCGGGATATTTTTAGCTTATTCTGTGATAGATAGCCTGAGGCACGGTATCTCACAGGACCGCAAGCGTGAGTCCAATCAAGGCAACAACCACGCCGACCACCCAGTAGCGCATCGTAACCTTATAGGGCGGCCAGCCGAGCGCCTCAAAGTGGTGGTGCAGCGGCGCAACAAGAAATAATTTTTTACCGAATGCCTTTTTCCAAATTACCTGCAAAACATCGGAGAGAACGGTGGCTACAAGCGGAAGCGCTACGACCGGCAGCACCGACACGCCGCGGCCGCCGCCGACCACATCGGTCAGAAACGCGATGATGGTGAGCGCGAGCGTGAGGCCCATGGTGCCGGTCTCGGAGAGATAAAAGCGCGCCGGCGGAATATTAAACCACACGAACGCGAGCAGGCCGCCGGCGATTGCGGCCGAGAGCGCGGCGAGATCGTATTGCTGCTGAAAAAACGCAATGCCGGCGTACGCGGTAAAAATCGCCGAGAACACACCGCCCGCGAGTCCGTCGACGCCGTCGATGACGCCACCGGCGTACACAAACAGCGCCACGGCGACAAAAAACGGAATAAAAAGGGGTCCGAGATCAAGCGGTACCGATGCGAACGGTATCGACACCGAAGAGACGCCGAGTTTGAAATAAAACCAGTACGCGCAGTAAAGCGCCACCGCGCCGACGAGGCCGAGGCGCACGCGCAGGCGAAGTCCTCCTTGCCCTTTGACTTCGCCCCAGTCGTCGAGAAGTCCGATTATGGCCCCGGACGCGAGCGCGGCCAGCGGGAGCCAGGTTTGCGATCGCGAAATAAAGGCGAGCGTCGAAAAGACAGGGTTTGCGGAGAATACACAATTGAGGAGCGCGAAGAGCCCCGCAGTCAAGAGCACACTTCCCCAGACCACGATTCCGCCGAATCGCGGCGTACCCACCTCCCGCTCTTTGTGAAGCCGGTTGAAGGTCGCTGCTTGCTCGCCGTTGAGCGCCGTTTTACCCGCCTTCGGCTTCCACAGCCGGAATTTGTACAAAAAGTACGTGAGAAACGGCGTCAGCGCGATGCCAAAGATGAACGATATCGTCGCGGGAATAAAAATTTTGAGAATAGCGGATGTCATGGTTAGTTTACCGTTTACCGTGAACCGTTTACAGCATCAGACCTATTATTTTGTTCAGTGTAAACTACTGAGCGCCGCGCGCTGCCGCAATCAGCGTACGGATATCCTGAAATCTGCCCTGCTCGGTCGAGTGCAGGACGACTGCGACGAGCGAATGGCCGAGCGACACGTCGAACACAGCAACCATGGTGCCCTGCGCCAAATCAGTGTAGCCCGTTTTGGCCGCCAATACGCCCGGAATGTTTTGAATGGGAGCGGCGGTCGGCTCGGCCGAAAACGTGTCGCCCAACGGGCCGAACGAGCCTTTTGGATTCATTGAGGTCTCAAAATACGCCGGATACTTGCGATAAAAATCCGCGGCGAGCATGGCTACATCGCGCGCCGAAGCGTAGCCGCCGGAGACGGTCGCACTCACGTCAAGCCCGGTCGGATCATAAAAGCGCGATTCGGTAAGTCCGAGAGACTGCGCAAAACGATTCATATCCGAAACCGTGTCGGAACCCTGCGTTGCCGCCGTCGCTGCGGCGAGCATCGCGTTATTTGACGAAGCAAAAAGCGCATAGCGCACCAGTTCGCCGATTTTCCAAAGTTGTCCGGCCACGATGCCGTAATCGCCGGGATCGTTTATCTGCGCCGCATCGGCTTCAGAAATAACGACCTGTTGGGTTGGCTTACTTTCTGAGAGCACCATGTCGGCGCTCAAAAGTTTTGTTATGGAGGCTATTGGGAGCGAGATGTCGGCGTTTTTTTGGTACAACAATCGGCCGGTCGACGGATCATACACGACCGCGGCGTCTGCCATGAGCGCGTTTGCGGGAAGCGTGAACGAAGACGGAAACGGGGCCGATGCCACGGGAGTTTTTTTTGGTTGTGGATGCGGGACGAGCGTTACCGCTAGCGCGATACACAACCCCACGCTTGTAAGGATGAGGAGCAGGTGCCATCTCCATATTTTAAAATACGACATCATCGCAGGTTACTCTCGCCCGGCCCTCCTTCCTCGCGACGCTCAAGAGCGGCAAGGCGCCCGCGTACCGCCGCGAGCTCCGGCGCGTCGGCGAGCCGCGTGAGTCCGAGCTCGGCCGCAAGTTCGGTAGTGAGTTCGTACGTGATAGTACCGCGAGAATCCGCTTTGCGCACGAGGCCACGCATAAGGAGCGTTCGCAAGGCGGCGCTCGAATTAACGCCGCGGACGAAATCAATCTCAGCGCGCGTCGAGGGGCCGCGGTAGAGAAGAACAGCAATGGCTTCCGCACCTGCGCGCCCGAGCGCGCTGCCGAGAGCTTGGCGGCGCGCGCGTTCAATTGTGTCGGCGGCCGCGCTAGACGCGCGCAGCTCCACTTCGCGCCCGTCGTCGACCAGCACTATGCCACGCCCGCCGGAGGCTCCCTGCTCGATGAGATGCGCTATAGCCCCCTCAATATTTTCGGCCGAAGCGTCAAACATCTCTGCAAGTTCTTCGCGCGAGAGTGGCCGGCCGAGAGTAAAAAGCAGGGCTTCGATGTGAATTGCTAGCGACGGTTGGTTCATAAATAATTTTCAATTTTCAAGTATCAATTTTCAATCCATGATCAATATTCAGATTTTCAAGGGAATCTACCGACGGGTTTTAAAATTGCAAAGTTGATACCTGAACATTATTCATACATCGGCCGCTCCACGCCCTCGTGCTCGAGCGTAATATCCTGAAACGCCGCCTCTTGCTCGGCGCGAATGATACCCTGCTTAACGAGCTCAAGGAGGGCGAGGAATGTTACGATAATATCCTGTTTTTCTTTTTTGCCAAAACCGGCGTATTCGCGGAACGAAAGTTTGAGTGCCGATGAAATACGGCGGCCGAGCGCCTCTATCATTTCCTCAAGCGAGATAATTTTTTTGACCGACGCCTGCGCTGGCTCCGGCGCGAGTTTCGGAAATTCCTCGATGAGCCGCACGATAGTTGCGTGCAGTCTCCCGACACTCAACTCCGGATCCGGCACGAAGAGAGGCCCCTGCTCCGGCGGCTCGCCCGCATACATCGTCTGCGTTCCGAATATTCGCTCCACCGTGCACGCTGATTCTTTGATTATTTTATAGACGGCAAGGCGGTACTCGAGCTCTTTGATGTCGCGCGTTTCGTCTTCGGATAGTGCGAGCGCCGGCAGGAGCGAGCGCGATTTTATAAGCAAAAGCGTCGCGGCGAGCGCGACGAAGTCTGAGGATTCGTCGAGCGGCAGTTCTTCCATCGCCTCGACGCGGGAAATATATTCGTCGCAAACGCTCGCAAGCGAAATGTCATTGATGAGCAGCTTGCGCTTCTCGATAAGCTCAAGCAAAAGGTCGAGCGGACCTTCAAAGACAGGAGTGGTGATGGTGAAGGGATCGGGCATAGTAGACAGTTAACCGTTTACAGTTTACAGAAAACTCAATTGCATTACATTCCACGGTAAACTGTCAACAGTAAACTTATTTTTGGAACGATTCTGTCAATTTCAGGAAAAGTCTGACCGGCGCTCCAGCAGCACCCTTTGCGAGAAACTCATTCGGTGCCGCGGTCATGCGCGGGGCGATATCGAGATGTGCGAACGGGCATTGCAAGTCCTTCGCAAATTCGCGCAAGAACATGCCGCCCGCGATAACGCCGCCGTAGCGACTGTTGCCCTCGGTCGAAATATTCGGCACGTCGCCAAAATGGCCTTTTACCATGCCGTCAAACTCTTCGCCCATCGGCATCGGCCAGACGTAGTCGCCAGACTCTTCGCCGAGCGCGATCATTCTGTTGCGAAATGTTTCATCTTCGCAGAGCACGGCCGAATATTGCTGACCGAGCGCGACGAGCGCCGCGCCGGTCAAGGTCGACGCCTCGGCCACGGCCGCCGGGTCGTAGCGTTTGGCATAGGTGATGGCATCCGAGAGAATAACGCGGCCTTCGGCGTCGGTATTGAGTATTTCAATCGTGCGCTGAGAGAGACCTTTTACGATGTCGCCCGGATGAATGGCCGAACCCGAAACCGAGTTCTCAACCGCGGGCACGAGGCCGACGACGTTCACCTGTAGTTTCAATTTCGCTGCGAGTGCGATGGCATGAATAACCGCCGCCCCGCCCGACATGTCCATGTGCATCTCGTACATGTGCTCGCCGCCTTTGACATTGAGGCCGCCGGTGTCGAACGTAACGCCTTTGCCGATGAGCACAAGCGGCGCAGCGGAAAGGTGTGACCTTGAAGAGCCCTGAGCTAAGGTCACTCCTTGCCGCTGCGAACGGGCGTCTCCTCGGAGCTTTCCCTTGCCCCAATATTCCAAAGTAATAAACTGCGGCTCTTCGGCCGACCCTTGCGCCATGGCGAGCACGGCACCCATGCCGAGGCGCTTCATCTCCGCGCGGCTGAGAATCTTCACGGTCGCTTTCGTGCCTGCAACCGCTTTCTTGGCCGCAGACGCCAAAATTTTCGGCGTCATGTTTGCGCCCGGTGTGTTCGAGAGTTCGCGGCAGGCGTTTACTTCTTCGGCAACGACGCGGCCTTTTGAAAATCCTTTTTTGGCCTCCTTGGATTGATTGCGAATCGCAATGGCCTCGATATTTCCAAATCCTTCTTTTGGTTTTTTCTTAAATGTATTGTGCTCATAATCGGCCATCAAAAACGCGCAACCAGCGATTTCGCCGATTTCGAAATCGGAAAGCGCCGCAGGAGCAAGCGATTTGATGTCTTTAAAATCAACATCGAGGTTTAAGGCGCGGTTTTGTTTTGCGAGCGACACGACCTTGCGCATCTGCAAAATAAACTTCCGCCGATTGAGCGGCTCGGGTTTGAAAGGCGACTCCTTAGCTTTGGAAGGTGTCGCCTTGGCATCTTGTCCGGTCGCGACAAAAAGCTCGCTTCCCGAAAATCGCGACAGCGATCCCTCGATAAATCGCATGGGTACAAAGCCCTTTTTGGGCGACGAAATGAATTGCATAAAGTAATTATACCTTGAAAATCAAGGGTTTTCGATACTTGACTAATGTTCTATATGTATAATTAATATGGCTCGAAAATCGGGAGAAAACCGTGAAAGACTACGGCTATCCGCGGCACCTTGTCCGACACATGAGAGGAGGGATTGCCGCTGCGCACAAAAACGATCAGGCCGTCATCGGCCATGCATCTCGCGGGCTTTTGTCGGCTAACCTATTTGGATGCACGAGGTCTCATCCGCCTCGTTCGATAACTGTACCTACCAACGGAAAATCCGCTTCGGTGGGTTTTCTGTTTTTTATTTTCAGAAAAAATGTCCACTATGATACATCATACTTTTATTTCCCTTCCAGTTTGATACCGAGTTCTTTTAATTGTTTTTGGGTAAGTGGCTTCGGTGCTTTCATGACGGCGGTCTGGCCGCGGCGGGTCATCGGGAATGCCTGCACTTCGCGCAGTTGTGTTTCGTTGGCGAGGTTCATGATGTTGCGCTCGATGCCGAGCGCGATACCGCCGTGCGGCGGCACGCCAAAGGTGAACGATTCGAGCATGTGCCCCACGCGCTCCTCCAAATCTGCTTTCGAGAATCCCATAACTTTGTAGACCGCCTCCAAAATCTCCGGCCGGTGCGCGCGGATGGAGCCGCCGCCACTCTCGAACCCGTTGCACACGAGGTCGTACTGTGTCGTCAAAATCTCGCCGACGTTTTTTCCGGCAATGAGATCATCGATGTGCTCCGGCAGCGGCATTGAGAACGGATTGTGCGTAAACGTCCAGCCGCCGTCGTCTGTTTTTTCGAAAAACGGAAACTTATACACCCATGCGTACGCGAGCACGCCGGCTTCTTTTTCTTGTGCGGTGCGCAAATCGAATTTGTCCGCGCCGAATTTTTCCATCGCCTCAGCGTACGTAAATCGCGGGAACGGCGTCTCCTTGAGAGTGAATCCCATCGCCCGCACGGTCTGAATAATCATTTCTTCGATCATGTTCATGACGTCGGCCTGCTCGACGAACGACATTTCGATATCGATTTGAGAAAATTCGAAACCGCGGTCGGCGCGAAGATCCTCGTCACGGATGCAGCGACAAATTTGGAAATAGCGCTCGAATCCGGCAACCATGAGGAGCTGCTTGTACTGCTGCGGCGATTGCGGCAGCGCGTAGAAATTGCCCGGGTTGAGACGCGAAGGCACAACAAAATCGCGCGATCCTTCCGGCGTCGATTCGGTAAGGAGCGGCGTTTCTATCTCGGTAAATTTTTGCGAAAAAAGAAATTCGCGGCAGCGCTGCACGAATTCGCTGCGCAGGCGCATGTTCTTTTGCATCCGCTCGGTGCGTAAATCGAGATAACGGTATTTGAGCCGCACGTCTTCGTCTACATTGCTCGTGTCGCCCGTAAGCTCAAACGGAGGCGTTTCCGATTTGTTCAAAATTTCTATCGCTTCGATCTGGAGCTCGATGTCGCCGTTCATGACATCCGGGTTGATGTTCTTTTGCGGCCGCGTATTGACAGTACCTTCTATGGCAACCACATACTCCGGCCGCACCTCCTTAGCGACCGCCATCGCGAGCGCCTCACTCGGCAAGACAACGCCCTGCACGCTCCCGCTCATGTCGCGAATATCAAAAAACACCAGCTTGCCCTGATCACGCCGCACCGAAATCCATCCTTTGATGAGGACCTTTTTGCCGATATGTTTTTTGAGTTCGGAAAGGTATGTCCGCGTCATATAAAAAGTATTCTTTGAGTATACCAAAAAACTGTTATTCCGCTGAGTGCGAATAATTTGACAAAAATGTGACAGTCTGATATTATATAATCAGGCAAAATTAGGGAAACCCGATGAAAATAGAGAAAACCTTCGAGGAGGCGTTCGCCGAAGTAGAAAAGATTACCGACCGCCTCGGGGAGCCCGTAGACGATAAAATCAAAAATCTCGTCGCGGCACTCTTGATGTTCGGCATCCGAACGACAATGTCTTGCGAGGGCCACCGCGACCGTGCGGCGTATCCATGGGTCGACGTCGACCCGGCGGACGCTATCCGATTGAACAGAATGGTCGCGATCCAAAATCGACCGACGCTCGACGACGGAGGAGAAAACAGCAACCTTTGGGTTGTTCTCCCTGCAGGAGAATACTTGTGGCTCGTCCCGTGGAATGTCGATCGGCCGCTCGAAGAGTTGCAGCGCGGAGCCGAAGCGTTCGCCGAACGCCTGCGACAGTTTGCAGATTGAAAAGTACGTTCGTACACCCGCGCGGAAATCGCTCCGTGCGGGTGATTTCTCTTTCAAAGAAACGCCGGCTGTTACTGTATTACGTAATACAGTAACAGTACTGATAAAACAGTGTTTTTTAAATAGCGATTGGTTGGCGGTTAGAAAGTGACGCCAACTTTCTTTCTAACTTCTTCCATCTTTTTGCTTGCAATCGCTTTGGCTTTCTCACCTCCCTCTTTGAGAACTTTTTTTACTTCTTCGTCGGTTATCGAAGCTCGTCGCTCGCGCATCGGCGCAATGAACGTGTCGATGTCTTCGATAAGCGATTCTTTTAGATCTTTATATTTGCCCTTATTCGATTCGTAGATCGGTCTGAGTTCGGGTTCGCTGCGAAACAATTTATGAATCGAATAAACATTTTCCGGCCGCTCGCCACTCGAATCGGTAACGATCGACATCACGGCCTTGACAATCTCCTCGCGCGAACCAAAAAGCGGAATCGTGTTGCCGTAACTCTTGCTCATTTTCTGCCCGTCGGTGCCGGGGACGACAGCTACGTCCTCGCTTATCATTTCTTTCGGCTCCTTGAACGTTTCGCCGAACACGTGGTTGAATTTGGCCGCGGCTTCGCGCGCGTACTCCACATGCTGACGCTGATCCTCGCCGACCGGCACGATGTCGGTGTCATAGAGCAAAATGTCGGCCGCCATGAGCATCGGATAGGTAAAAAGGCCGGCGTTCGCCTCCAAACCTTTGGCGACTTTGTCCTTATACGCGTGCGCCTGCATGAGGAACGGCACCGTGACCAGACAATCGAAAATCCACGCGAGCTCCGTGTGTTCGCTTACATCGGACTGTTTGAATAAAATCGCGTTGTCGAGATTGAGGCCGCACGCAAGATAATCCTTTACATTCTCGACGATGTTCGCGCGCAGCGCTGCCGGATTTTTCAGCGACGTGAGCGCGTGGTAATCAACGACTATAAAAACACCCTCGTGATCGCGAAAAAGCTCGACATTGGGCTTAATCGCGCCGAAATAGTTGCCGATATGGAGCGTGCCGCTCGGCTGCAGGCCGCTTAAAATGCGCTGATTTTTGTCTGCCATGGCTCGAGTTTAGCAGAAAATCCGACCCGATGGTATGATGGCGGCGGACCACGTCGGAGGACGAAATGCAGGAAATAAAAATTTTAGTAGTATGTCGCAACAACGTGAGCCGCAGCCCCATGGTTGAGGCAGTATTGCAACAATTGCTCGGCCCCGGCTATGTCGTCTCGAGCGCCGGATGGGAAGCGAAAGAAGATCTGCCCGCGAACGAATGGGCTATCGCCGCGATGAAAGAGCTCGGATACGATATTGGAGCGCACCGGAGCCGAAACTTGCTAAATGTCGATCTGCGAGATGTTCGTCTCATCGTTGCAGTAAATCCAAACACAGAGCGTCGCATTGAAGCATTGATGGAACAAAATTTCGAGCCCTCATGGCCGCAAATTCTGGTTATTGGCGATGGCGGTATAGACGCGCCCGATTCTAATGAAGAAGCGTATAAACTCTGCGCGCAAAAAATTTTCCGGATAATGCCTGATATCGCCGCCGTAATAAAAAATATGAAGTGAACTAAACTCCCGCCAGCGAAACCGGCGGGATTTTTTAATGCGAGATTGTGCTCCTCATCTTCAGCCGAACACGAGTGTCGCGGTGTTCACTTCGGCCGCCGTCATATCCCCTCCTCGCGCAGTTTTTCGATGAGATCTTTGGCGTTGCGCGACAGTTTGCCCGGGAGTTGAATTTTGATGCGAACGTACAAATCGCCGCGCTTCCCTGATTTGCCGAACGGCACGCCGAGGCCTTTGATGCGAATCATCTCGCCATGTTCGACGCCGGCCGGAACCGATAATTCCGTCGTGCCGTCGAGCGTTTGCACGGTGTACTGCCGGCCGAGAAGGGCGTCTGAAAGCTTGACCGATAACTCGGTAATGAGGTTGGCGCCGTCTTTGGAAAAACGCGGGTCGGGCGTTATGTGCACCTTTACGTACAAATCGCCCGACGGGCCGCCCGTCATAGCTTCGCCGCTTCCGCCGAGCCTGATCATCTCGCCGCCTTCGATGCCGGGCGGCACGGTGATTGCGATTTCCTCCTGCTTGCGCAGCACGCCTTCGCCGCGGCAATGCGCGCATTTTTCTTTTGCAACTTTTCCCGCGCCATGGCAGGTGCGGCACGGCTGCACGGTCGTGATGGAGCCGAGAATCGAACTTGCGGTTTCGTGGATTTTTCCCGAGCCGCCGCAAACGGTGCAGGTAATCCGCTCCGCGCCCGGCTTGCCGCCCGAACCGCGGCACACATCGCACTGGCCCATTTTGGTAATAAGGACGGCGCGCTTTGTTCCGAAAACGGATTCTTTGAACGAAAGTTCGAGATCTATCGAGATGTCGCGGCCGCGGCGGACGCGCCCGCCGAAGATATCGCCGAAGATATCGCCGAAATCAAAACCGGCTCCCGAAGCACCGCCGAACGCCTCGGCGAAATTAGAAAAATCAAAACCAGCGCCATTGAAACCGCCGAATCCGGAACCCGCCGACCCGCCGCCGCCGAACACGCGGCCGTACGAATCGTACTCAGCGCGCTTTTTGTCATCCGATAAAATGGAGTACGCTTCGCTCAGTTCTTTGAATTTTTCGGCATCGCCGCCGTCTTTGTCGGGATGGTATTTGTGTGCGAGCTTATGAAATGCTTTTTTAATGTCGTCCTGAGTTGCGGTTTTTGCGACTCCGAGCACGCGATAGTAGTCCTTTGGCATAAGAGAAAAGGTAAGGTTAGGATTAGTCGTCTCAATTGTAGCAAAAATTCACGGCGTTTTCAACCATGCCGCTCAAGATATTTCATGAAGAAACTTCTCGCTACGAACCGACGCGGACTTTCTCGTCAGTTTCGGTCACTTCTTCGAGAAGTTTGATGAGACTTTCCTGCCCGGGAGCAGGCAGCGCCTGAGCCGCAGGCTCCGGATCGACGAGGAATCCGCCGGCCTGAATGCTCCAGAGTTTACGGTACAAGCCGCCGCGCGCGAGCAGTTCGGTGTGCCTTCCCTCTTCTGCTACACGGCCGCCATCGATGACAATAATGCGATCCATCTTCATGATGGTCGAGAGCCGGTGCGCGACGGTGATTACGGTCTTGCCTTCCATGAGTTTACTGAGCGCGTCCTGAATAAAATATTCTGATTCGGAATCGAGCGAGGAAGTGGCTTCGTCGAGCACGAGAATCGGCGCGTTTTTGAGAATCGCGCGGGCAATGGCGACGCGCTGGCGCTCGCCGCCTGAAAGTT
>JBOHOA010000042.1:0-3805 GCA_050730975.1 Minisyncoccia bacterium | reverse complement strand
TCCGAAGCTCAAGGAAGTATTGCGCCTGCGCGAAAAGCAGCAGATCGGGCAGAACCTGTGGGAATTTGTGTTCGAGAGGCCGCGAAACTTTGCGTTTGCGGCGGGACAATATCTCGAATGGACGCTCGCGCATCCGCATGCCGATACGCGCGGCAACCGCCGTTACTTTACGATAAGTTCCGCGCCGACCGAGCGGCACGTGCGCATCGGCGTGCGCGTGGAAGAGCAGGGCAGCAGCTTCAAGAAAAAATTGGTGGCGATGCAGCCGGGCGAGGAGATCGTCGCCGGGCAGGTCGCCGGAGAATTCGTGCTGCCGAAGAATCCCAAGGAGAAGCTCGCGTTTTTGGCGGGCGGCATCGGGGTGACGCCGATGCGCAGTATGCTGAAGCATCTTGCGGACAAAAACGAAAAGCGCGACGTCGTGATGCTCTACAGTGCGAGGACGCGCGGTGCAGTCGCCTACGCCGATATCTTTGACGAAGCTGCGCAAAAAACCGGCGCGAAAATCTTCTATTGCATAAGCGACGAGCGGCCGGAGAGTGATGTGCGGTTAGCCGCGAATATCCGCCTCGGCTTCGTCGACGCCGAGGTCATCAGGCGCGAGATTCCCGACTTTGCCGAGCGAACGTTTTATATTTCGGGCCCGCGCGCGATGGTTGTGGCGTTTGAGCGCGCGCTGCGAGAGATGGGCGTCCATCGCCGCAAAATAAAAATAGATTTCTTTCCGGGGTTTGCATAAGAAAGCCCGCATCCTGTGAGTGCGGGCTCGTTCTTATCCGTTTAAAGCTCTACCGATTTTTTGCTGCGCCTCTTTTATTTTGGCGTTGACTTCTTCGCCGACGGTGCGTTCTGGTCCTGCCTTACAAAAGGTAAGGCAATGTACCGAATCGGAGCGATTATCGGTGAATGTATTACGTTGTAGCATGACGTATAAGATGATGTAAGCCACTCTGGAGAAGTCTCTAATTTTGTACAATTCTCCGCCCACTGTCTCGTTCGGAAAAGAGAGGCGGAAATATCCCCATCTTCCTCTGCCAACGGCGCGGAGTTGATTTCCGTCCTTGTCGACGAAAATCATGTCATGAACGGAATGTGATTCCTCTTCTCTTTCTTCCGATAAAAAGTCGTCCCGTCTTCTCAGCCGACGCGATAGTATACCTTCATCAACTCCGCATACTTTTACCGTATGTATCTTAGTTACATCGTAATACTTCGTCAGGAAGGGAAATGTACGGAACAAAGCGAAGGGAGTAATGTTGGACATGCGCACCTCCTGCAGCATTGTCGTATCAGCTGGCATCACCAGGTCGGGATTAAAAAGAACTGCTTGATCCGGCTATCGCGTATTCTACTAAATTTCAGTGAATGTAACAAAAAGTGCCCGCGCTAAGCGCGGGCAAGGATCAGATAAGGTGGTTTTTGAAATACGCGACCCGGCTCATCAGTTCCCACTGCACAAATCCGAAACAAATATACGGCGCCATCGGTATGCGCGCCAGTGTGAACGGACCCGACAACACTCTGCGAGAGCAGAGTGGATCGTACCAAATGGTGGATGTATCCGGTATGAGGGGAGTGATGCCGTGGCGTTTGAGGTTTCGCGTCGCGCGCCACAGGTGGTGCGGATGCGTACACAAAATGACTCTTTTCCAACCGTGACGGGCGCACACTTCGGCTGCCTGCCGGTTCACTTCTTCCGTATCGAGGTATTTGCCCGGCTTTAAAAGATGTTCGCGAATAACGCACTCCGGGTCAATTCCGAATTCTCGGGCCACGGTATCGTCGGGATACTGGCAGATGAGCGGCAGGCGGTCGGTTGATTCCGGTTTTCCGAACGTCTTCGCACATTCAACGCCGAGAAGGACGATTTGCCGCGTCGTTTCGCTTATCCTTTGCTGGTCGCCGAATTCGTGGCATAGGATCGCATCCGCCGTCCGGAGCGTTTCGTCCGAATCAGGTTCTATTTGCCAGTGCAGAAAACAGTCGATGATGCCTGCCATCTACTCCTCCTCCGTAAGAACTCTGCCAGTAACTAAACATATCGGCGCATGAACGGCAAGTGAGCCCTTTGTCGGCAGCGAGCGTATGATATTAAGTATGGTTAGGTATTGGGCCGGCGCGCTTGCCGCGTTCATCTTCCTGTTCGCGGCGGTGCCACTCGCGCAGGCGCAAACCGCGGCCTCCTCGACCTCGGCCGATTCGGTCGGTGTCGACGCGCCGGTCGCGACCGAGACGTACGAGAAAGCGGTGGTGCTTCAGGTCTTGGGTACTACGACAGAAGACATCGCCGACACGATGACATCCGAGCAGTATCAGACGATCGACGTGCAAATTCTGCAGGGTCCTGACGCCGGAAAAACAGTCATCATCGACAATGACTTTCTCATGCTCAAAAAGGGCGACGTGTTCTACGCGCTCCACAACGTCGATCCCGACGACGGCATCGACGCGTACACGGTCGCCGAGCCGTACCGCATTCCGCTTCTTATTTGGCTCGCAGTCTTGTTTGTCGCCGTGCTTCTTATTTTTGGCGGCAAGCAAGGACTGCGCGGCCTGCTTTCGCTTATCGCGAGCTTTTTCTTTATCGGCTACCTGCTGCTTCCCGGGATTCTCGCCGGCATCTCGCCGGTGTTGGTCGCCTTCGGCGTCTCGGCGCTCATCGTCGGCCTCGGCTCGTACGTGACGCATGGTTTCAACAAGACGACGACCGCTGCGGTCATCGGCATGGTCGCGACCATCCTCGTAACCGGCGCGCTTGCCTACGTGGCCGTCTACGGCGGGCAATTTTCCGGCTACACGAGCGACGATGCGACGTATCTCAATGTCAGCACGCACGGCACCATCGATTTTGTCGGCCTGTTTCTCGGCGGTATCATGATCGGCCTTCTCGGCATTCTTTACGATGCGGCGATAGGGCAGGCGATCGCGGTCGAGGAATTGCTCGAAGCCGGACTCACGCGCGGTCGGGTATTGCGCCGCGCATTGCGCATGGGCCGCGAGCACATCGGCGCGCTCGTGAACACGCTCGCGATAGCGTACGTCGGAGCGTCGTTGCCGCTGCTTTTGCTTTTTGAAATTTCCAATCAGCAAAGTTTCGCGGTTACCATAAATCAAGAAATCATTTCCTCGCAAATCGTACGGATTTTGGTGGGTTCGATAGGCCTCGTGCTCGCCGTGCCGATTACGACGCTCATCGCGGTGTACGTATTGTCGCGGCATCGTGCGGAAGTTAGCGCCGGCAGCGGCCCCGAAGCTGTCCACCATCATTAATTGCAAATAATTTGCGTTTATACTATAGTGCCTGCGTGGACAATTTTTCCGCCATACTGCGGCAAGTAGGATTCCGGGCGACGCCTCGGCGCCTGTCGCTTCTGAATACTCTCTCCAAAGAACGAAAGCCGCTCACGGTTGCCGAGATTCAGCGCAAGCTCGGCCGCTCCGCGCCGGACACGGTAACCCTCTACCGTGCGCTCGAAGCGCTCGCCGAAAAAGGCATCCTCGAGCGCACCGAACTCGGACACGGCCACGCGCACTTTGAGCTTCCGAAGAAGCACCATCACCATATCGTATGCACCGCCTGCGGCAGGGTGGAGGATTTTTCGAGCCGCGTGTTCGAAGCGGCATTGCAAAAAATTAAATCGAATTCGTTTGAAATTATTACCACTCATTCGGTCGAACTTTTTGGCCGGTGCGCGAAATGCGCGTGACCAATGATTGCTCTATACGTCGGTATCGCGACTTTTTTCTCGACGCTTTTCGGCGGACTCTTCGCGTTGCGGCTGTGTGATAAATTGCACCTTATTCT
>JBOHOA010000041.1:0-7414 GCA_050730975.1 Minisyncoccia bacterium | reverse complement strand
GTTGTGGTATGACTTCCCATAGATTCACTTGCATGGGAGGTCGCCATGGCGACACAGGCAAATATCGTTCAGGCGGAGTTCTTCCATGTCGGTAGAGGAAGTACGCCTTCGCTCGAAGCTCTCTTGGACGAATGCCGCGAGCGTGTGAAAGAGAATCTTGAATTGGTACTGCAAGGCGTCGAAAGCCGCTCGGGTATCAAAACCGTCGTGAGGTTCTTTGACGAATCGGGTAAGCTCACCAAGCTCGCCCTCAAATCTGAACAGCTTAACAAAAAGGACAGACAAGTCCTCCACGATTTCATCAACGCGAAAGGTCTATGGCGATGGTGGCTCAATCGTCAAAACCGACGGCTTGCTGGTCAGTCGTTAGTGCTCAAAGAAAAAGCGCGGCTACTCGGCGTCGAGGAACTGCGGCTTGCCATTCGCAAATCGCGCGAGGTCGCAGTGGAGCGCCCCGATCACTCGTTTCGTCTCGCTCGCAAGGACGAGAGTCATGAGCTGATCGAATCCGCTCAAAACTCCAAAGGCGTCTGGTTGTTCGTGTTTCGACCCAACAATTTATTGTCGGACACCAATGTCTCTGTCGTCTGTGCAATGTAGGGCTACTCATATCGGAGAGTGTGTAATGAGCCGAAAAATGGATGCCGACGTTAGGACCATGACCGTAGGTCAACTGCGGCAAGAGGTGATGCGTCTGCGAAACGCCTTTCGCACTGAGCTCAACAATACGGGCAATCGTCGCTGCTGAGTGAACCTCCTTCGGGCTCTACCTTCCGGTAGAGGCGTCAAGCCTCTTTCATTGCCTCTGGAGGAGTTCTTGCACAATTGTGCGATCTACTTCGATCGCAATCAAATATGAACGCGCTGAGCACGGCCCACAGTGGGCCGTGCCTTTTCTTTTGACTCCGCCGAGATTCGAACTTTTTCTGGAAATTAAAATCCCTATATTTTAAGCCCCAGGCGAAGGTACGACCCGAGAGCTTTCGTATCCCTTCGCCTCCGCAGGAACCTGAGACGGTGTTATAAGACCGTTTTGCCCAATTTTGGGCTCGATGGGGAAAGGATTCGAACTTTTCCCAAGATGACGAACGTGCGACCGTTCCGGTTAGATTCCTTTCGCCTCCGAATTTTGAAAATCCGCCTGTGAGGGCGCGATTTTCTTATTCGGAGGCGAGCAAAGCGCCTGCGCGCTTTGCGTGAAGGATTCGAAAGCGGTTGAGCATATCGCAACGAGTTTGAGTTTTACGAAAACGAAGTGAGATGCGAAACCCGTACTGCGGCAGTAGGCCGAGAATCCTGCCGCCTCCGCAGTTAGATTTTTTATCGACTCAATCTTGAGGGGTCTGTCTGTGGTACGCCCTCGGTGTGATTAAAATGTGTTGATAACACAGTTTCTTATTACCTAAAAAACTGTCACTATTGACTTAATGAAAAGCCTACGAGGGTCAGCGATGGTCTGGATAATTGCAGTTTTAATGGCAGTTGTCAATGCAGGGTCTGCATTTTGGTACGTGACTCAAAATCAAACGCCAGCGGTAAATCCGACGGCAGGGTTGTCGACCCGTCAAACAACGTATCCCTATACTCAGGTTTCTTATTCAAAAACAACAACGATTAAGAATAATTTAGGCTTTACGGCTATGGCTGTCGGCACAAGTTCTGCATCAATGACGATCGATTTCATTACTTGTGAGGGATCTCACCTCTACGTTGATTTTGGAGATGGGAGCCACGGCACCACGTCTGCTGATGGCAGCTGCCACCTAAGGGGGACGGGTATAGAACATACCTATGCTGCGAATGGAACTTACACCGCAAAATTTGTGGGGGCTGGCGATAATTTTTCTTCGCAATTAACCATTACCGTTCCTGCTGACGCGAGTAAAAGCAAAATGTGGTGGATAGGACCCGGTAGTCCTGAACAGCAGCAAATAGATCCGACCACCCCGGCGACACAAATGACGACGGAACAAACAACACCGCAAACTACGCAAACTCGACAGCAAACAAATTCGCAGTCATTACAGAATGCAACTGCACAAACACAATCTGTAGCACAGCAGACTTCGAACTCTGCAGAGGGTACCACAACGATTACTACCAATAGCAATATATATCCCGGATTCGATAATCCATTCGTTGTTACAGGTACCGCAACAGGCTATTCTTCTTTGCATATATCGATACAAGCACCCGGGCCTGGGTGTACTCCAAATACATGTATCGTGAGCACTTCAACAGTCATTGTAGTAAATGGCCAGTGGTCTCTTCACATGCCTGAAAGTGATTGTTGCACTATGCAGAATTCACATACTGTTTACATTTTTCCGCCTACCGATCAGGATTTTGAGCCCAGCGATAACAATCCACCCATCGCAAAAGAATCTTTCACCGCCCATCAATTATTTTCACCTACTACCCTTACTTCTTTAGAATTAACCGGAAATGCTTCAGCAGCAGATGTAAATAGTACTGGGCTCAAGGCATTGGATATATATATTTACGACTTTGTTCCTATAGGTAACAATAACGTAAAGATCGGACAACTTGTATACAGTGCTTCGAGTACACCCATGCAATTTTCCGATTGCACCCCATCACCTGTTACAGGCGACTGTGTATTACATTGGTCTGTGCCATTGGATGCTTCGCTTCGATCTGGAACTGGGTACGAAATTATTTTATACGTGCCTGGCCATTACAACGTACCGCCACTGAGTCAGAGCAGTCTGGGAGCTCAATAACAACTTAATGAAAATGTCTTTAATTTAATCGCGACCGATTGCCGTCAAAACGCTCTCTCGTGAAATCGTCAAAGAATCGTTATACTGCTTGGCATGGCAAAGTTCGAGACCGACTCTCACCGCACTCAGACTTTTTTATCGGAAGACCTGAGAGCCCTTATCCGTAGCCGTTTGTCGCAATCACGGTAGCGAGTCGGATTTGGAATTAAGAAATCCTATTGTCTCCGATGTCGCGCGGTGCGGGAAGGCCATCAGAAAAAACGGCAAGAACTCCGGGAACCGCTTGAGGGTAGGCGGCATCGACTTACCGTCGAATGAGTTTGCTTCGTCTACTAGTTCCTTCCAGTTTTTTTCTTTCTTGGGCATGATGCTCAAGTTCTCACCGGTTGGCGCGCGCCACAGGTAGTAGTCCGTCGGAGTGTCTGGAACGAACTCGTCGAAGTGCATGAACGACAACTCGCGCCACTGCTCCGCAATGAAGTCGCGTTCGTCCATATGAGTTAGGATTTCGACTAGAGGCTTGAGCAGATACGATCCGAATTTGTACCTATCCTCAAACGGAACTGTAAGAACAGGAGTTTATTTCCCAATGAACATCGTTTAGATAACTCAAGTGACAGCCCGGTCCAAACAACAGAGAAGATCCTTAAGAATTTATAATTCATGACCCGAACACCTCGGCACTGTCGCTATGGAAGGGACGGAATAGATTTGGAATGCTTGAAATCCTGAGTACTTAACCGGGACCGATATGGACTATTGGACGATCAATACCGGCGAAGGTCCAGGTATCAACGGCGGCATGTACAATCGCAAAAGCGCTCTCGGCGAATTGCACAGTTTCGACTGCACCGTACAGGTCGATGATATCGACCAGGTTATTGCGGCGATCAAGGCAAACGGCGGCACGCTCACTCAGCGGGATGACCAGGAAAAATGGGAGATGAAGGGCTTAGGCTGGTTTGCCAAAGCCTTCGACACCGAAGGCAACACCTTCGGCATCATGCAAGCGACGCAGTGGAAGCCGAAATGACTTCCGTATTAGAGCGTTGCAAACGACAGCGGCCGTTTTCCTAAACCGGTCGATTATTCGTATCGCGATTTCGCGCCGCTCAAGCGAGTTTGCTACTATAGATGCATGACAAAAATTTTAGGCGGCACCGCGCACACCTTGCCTGCGGATTTGCGCAAAGCGCTCGCGTCTGACAAAGCGGCGCTCGCAAAATGGGAAGATATCACGCCGCTCGCGCGCAACGAGTGGATCTGCTGGACTATCTCCGTTAAAACTGGGGAGGCGCGCAAGGATCACGTGCGGCGGGTGGTTTCGGAACTGAAAGAAGGCATGCGCCGTCCGTGCTGCTGGACCGGCTGCTTTCATCGAAAGGACAAAGCGATAAGCAAATCGGTTAAGTGGGTGCTCGAGAGGCGGGCTAAAAAAATAAGACAACGCTGAAACTTGCCGCCGGGATTCGAATTCGGTTTTTATTCTTCTACAAGAGCCTTGATACGGTGCGTTGTCACACAAAAAATAGGCATGCTACTATAAGTTTATAGTTGGGAAAGTTTAATACCGTTTAAATAATCGATCGTATGAAAACGTCATATCTTGTCGGCGGTATCGTGATTGTCATAATTATTGTGGTGGGAGCTATTTGGTATTCGAGCCGCACGCCGGCATCGCAGTCGTCTAGCTACCAAAACACTTCTGTGGGAGAGACGCAAACTCAGCCGGCCACTTCCAGTGCACAAACGCAGACGCCTCCGGCACAGACCGCGCCATCCGCGCAATCTTCCGCGCCCGCGCCGCGGAGCTTCAAGGTCAACGGCAACGACGAGAGCGCCGACCTCACCACGATAACGGTGCCAAAGGGTACGCCGGTTACCATTACCTTCGGCGCGGACGCCAACGGCACTTATCACGGCGGCCTCGATTTCCGCAGCTCGGTTCTCAACACCGGCACTATAGCGCCGGGTAGCACCAAGACCGTTAGCTTTGTGGCCAATCAGTCATTCTCGTTCACTCCTTACTGGCCGGCTACCAACATCGCAAAGCCGTACAAGATCAACATAGTGGTTCAGTAATATGAAACTAGTTG
Organism: Minisyncoccia bacterium; assembly: GCA_050730975.1. Lineage (GTDB taxonomy): Bacteria > Patescibacteriota > Minisyncoccia > Phycocordibacterales > SBAW01 > JAKALC01. The sequence goes on along the minus strand of JBOHOA010000041.1, from coordinate 2,574 downwards.
GCGAGCGAAGCACAATCCTCTTGCGCATCGGCGTAGCGTTCGCGTTCCTCTATCCGCCGTTTGATTCTCTCTTCCATCCGGATGCGTGGTATGGATTCTTTCCGCCGTTCATGACGGGCTATTTTTCGGAGTCGGTTATGCTCACGCTGTGGGGTATTCTTGAGGTCGTCATAGCCCTATGGATCTTGTCGGGCAAAAAGATTTTCCTGCCATCGTTGGCCGCGGTGGTATTGCTCGTCCTCATCGTATTCTTCAACTTCTCGCTGCTTGAGATTGTATTTCGCGATATCGCTATCGCACTCACTGCAGCAACGCTCGCATGGTGGAGTTTCCAAAAACCCGCTGCCAGCGTTTAATCTAAAATTCTTGGCTCAAGACGAGCGTGTTTAAGGTGTGTCAACGCCGGCTAGAAGAGATAGGTCGCCGTCAGAACATGGGTGCCCGATCATTCAACTTTTGTCCGAAATCTGGTATCATATGAGTAATGGGCCACGGGGGTGTAGAGAGCAGGCCAAAAGCCTGCCCGCACCGGCCGCCGCTCGCAGCGAGGTATGGTTATCACGTATCACGGCGGAGAATGCTTCAAGGTCACGCAAGGCGATTTGACGCTTGCGTTTAATCCGCCGGCCAAAGATTCGCAGTTTAAGATTTCCAAATTCGGCGCCGACATTGCGCTCTCGAGCATGGCACACCCCGATTTCGATGGCATCGATACGGCAAGCCTCGGCCGCGAGCCGTTCGCGATTGCGGGGCCCGGCGAGTACGATGTCAGAGGCGTGGCCGTGCGCGGCTGGGGCGCGCCGTCCGGCTACGCGGGCGGGCACCGCAATACTATTTATTCGGTGCTACTCGAGGGCACAACGCTGTGTTTTTTGGGGGCGCTCGGCGGCGCTACGGATTTTCCTCCCGAGGCCAAGCAGGAGCTCGATGACATCGATATCTTGTTTGTGCCGATAGGAGGCGAGGGCGCGCTCGATTACTCGGCCGCGTACAAGCTCGCGGTCGGCCTCGAACCCAAAGTCGTCATTCCGATGCACTATTCCAAAGCCACGCTCGGGCAATTTCTCAAAGAGGCCGGCGCCGAAAGCGTACGGCCGGTAGACCGCCTCACGACCAGAAAGAAAGATCTCGAAGGCAAAGAAGCAGAGATTGTTGTGCTGGCTGAAGCATAACCGTACCATTCTCGAATGATTTCCATAGATTAACCCAATACGCCAATCATAAAAATCGCATTATTAGCAGCTTTTATATATTAAAATTCGTATGAAAAAATATCTCCAAAAAATTAACGCAAAAAAGCCGCACGAGAGGCGCGAACTTGCCGCATATGCCGCAGCCGGCGTTACCGGCCTTGTCGCCATTGTCTGGTTCTCGACGCTCGGGGGCCGGTTAGTGAGTGGGGGCGCGTCGCCCTCGGGTTCCGGCGACACGGCGGGGCTCATGGCTGCCACTGCCGAAGCCGGCGCGGCGTTCCAAAACCAGCTGCAGAATTTGGAATCTGACACCTCCGGTAACGTGAGCGATTCGGATGTGCAGGCCGCGAGTTCGACGCCAACAGCTCCGGTAGCGGCTCCGGCTACGGTCATTGGAAGCCCGAATGATCCGGCAACGGAACTCAGTTCACAGTAAACAGTTTACAGGTTACCGGAATGCCGGGCTGCTTTTACGGTCATCGGTAAGCTTTTCTTGATATGAACAAAAAGGACAAAAATACCGAAGACGAAAATTTTAACGCCGGATCTGACGCCGGCGGCTCGTCTGCCGGTGAGACCGGGATTTCGCCGCGATCAATAGTGGCCGAGATGCGCGAGGCGTATCTCGATTACGCCATGAGTGTGATCACGGCCCGCGCGTTGCCCGACGTGCGCGATGGCTTGAAACCCGTGCATCGTCGCATTCTCTACACGATGCACCGCATGGGACTCACCGCGAGCGCGCGCACGAGGAAGTCGGCGGCAGTGGTCGGCGACGTCCTCGGAAAATATCACCCGCACGGCGACATCGCCGTGTATGACGCGCTCGTCAAAATGGCGCAGGATTTCGTGATGCGTTATCCGCTCATCCTCGGGCAAGGCAACTTCGGCTCCATCGACGGCGACTCTGCTGCGGCTATGCGCTACACCGAAGCGCGCATGAGCCGCATGGCCGCGGAGCTTTTGGCCGACATCGACAAAGAGACCATCAATTGGCGGCCGAATTACGACGGCACGCTGAAAGAACCGGAAGTGCTGCCCGCAGGCGTGCCCAACATTTTGCTCAACGGCACGCTCGGCATCGCGGTCGGCATGGCGACCAACATCCCGCCGCACAACCTCACCGAGCTCAACAACGCGCTCGTACATTTGATAGAGAATCCCGACGCGACTGTTGAGGATCTGATGGAGTTCGTTTCGGGCCCCGACTTCCCGACAGGCGCGGTCGCGTTCAATAAAAAGGATCTTTTGCATGCATACAACACCGGCAAAGGCCCGGTTGTCGTGCGCGGCAATGCCGAAATTGTTGAGGGCAAGAAGGGCGACTACCAAATCGTCAGCACGTCGATCCCATATCGCGTCAACAAGGCCGATTTGCAGG
>JBOHOA010000040.1:0-3188 GCA_050730975.1 Minisyncoccia bacterium | reverse complement strand
GTACTATGAGACGTATCTATATCCGATGCTTCAGGGTACGCCCGACCAGCAGCAGTTGGCGCTACAGTACCTGCAATCGCTGGCTGTACAGGAAGGAGTACTGAACGAATAATTCTAATTCGCCGCCAACAGCCGCTTGCACCACGATGCGGGCGGCTCTTATTTTTTCGGCGCTTTCTCGCCAAAGTAGCATGCTTCTATGTTGTTGCCGTCAAAGTCGTAGACGAACGCAGCGTAATAATCGTCGCCGTAGTCGGTGCGGAATCCGGGGCCGCCGTTGTCGCGCGCGCCGGCTTTGCGCGCCGCCTCGTAAAATTTTTGCACCGCGCTCTTGCTCTTGGCCAAAAACGCGACGTGAATCGGCATCACTTTTTTGCCTTTTTCGCCTATCCAGAGGCTCGTGTGCCCGCCTTCCATATATCCGCACGCGCCGGAAAATTGATACTTAACTTTGTAGCCCAAGGGTTTGAGCATCGCGTCGTAGAGTTTTTTCGATTTTTTAAAATCCGAAACCGGCACCGAGACGTGTTCGAGCATAGTGAGAATTGTACAACTCAAGTTCTATAGGGGCAATGAACGCGATTGCTTTTTACTAGGTTTGCGCTATAGTGGGAAAACGCCTCGGGCGCATTTTCTTTTGGCGTTGAACTAACAACTGCCAACTAACTACTAACCATTTCATTATGGCAGACACCCGCGATTATCCTCTAGATAAAGTCCGCAACTTCGGCATCATCGCCCATATCGACGCTGGGAAGACCACCACCAGCGAGCGCGTTTTGTACTATACCGGCGCGCAGCACAAAATCGGCGAGGTGCACGAAGGCGCCACCACCACCGACTGGATGGAGCAGGAACGCGAGCGCGGCATCACGATTACCGCCGCGGCCATCACGTGTTTTTGGAGCAAGACGAGTGAACCCGACAAAAAAGATTTGAGCAAAAAATATCGCTTCAACATTATCGACACCCCCGGCCATATCGACTTCACCGTGGAGGTCAAGCGTTCGATGCGGGTGCTCGACGGCGCCATCGTCGTTTTTGACGGCGTTGCCGGCGTTGAGCCGCAGAGCGAGACCAACTGGCGCTATGCAGACGAGGCGCGCGTGCCGCGCCTGTGTTTTATCAACAAGCTCGACCGCATGGGCGCCTCATTCGAGCGGTCGTTCCAGTCGATCCTCGACCGCTTGAGCAAAAACGCCGTCAGAATGCAGCTTCCGATAGGAAACGAGGAAGCGTTTGCGGGTGTCATAGACCTTATGGAAATGAAGGCCTATACGTTCGCAGGCAAAATGGGCGAGGAGGTCATTGCCGGCGATATTCCGGAGAGCCACCAGAGCGACGCGAATATGTACCGCGCGCAGCTTATCGAAAAAATCGTTGAGACCGACGACGCGCTTACCGAGGCCTACCTCGAAGGCAGGGAGCCGACAACCGAGGAGCTCAAGGGTGCGCTGCGCAGAGCCGTTATTGCCAATAAAATATTTCCCGTGTACACGGGGAGCGCGCTCAAGAACAAGGGCGTGCAGCTCATACTTGATGCCGTGGTTGATTATCTGCCGTCGTCGATAGATTTGCCGCCGGTCAAGGGTATCGACCCAAAAACCGGCGAGGAAGTCGAGCGCGCGGCGAGCGACAGCGAGCCGTTCTCGGCGCTCGCGTTCAAACTCCAGGCGGATCCGTTCGTGGGGCAGCTCACGTTTTTTCGCGTGTACTCGGGCACGGTAGAATCGGGATCGTATATTTACAATTCGACCACCGGCGAGAAGGAGCGCCTCGGTCGCATTGTGCGCCTCCAGGCCAACACCCGCGAAGAGGTCAAGAAGGTGTATGCCGGAGAGATAGCGGCCGGCGTCGGTCTTAAGTCGGCGAAGACCGGCCACACGCTGTGCGACGAAGCACGCCCGATTATTCTCGAAGGCATCACCGTGCCGGAGCCCGTCATTTCGATGCGCATTGAGCCGAAGACCAAGGCCGATCAGGAAAAAATGGGTTTGGCTCTCAAAAAACTCACCGATGAAGACCCGACCCTGCGCGTTACGAACGATGCCGAGACCGCGGAGACGCTCATTTCCGGCATGGGCGAATTGCATTTGGAAATCATCGTCGACCGCATGAAGCGCGAATTCAACGTCGACGCGACAACCGGCCGGCCGCAGGTTGCGTATCGGGAAACTATTCAAAAAGAGGCCGAAGCGCAGGGCAAGTACATCAAGCAGACCGGCGGCCGCGGCCAGTACGGTGACGTCCGTCTGCGCCTGAGGCCGCTCGAGCCGCTAAAAGAAGGCGAGAAAATCAAGAACAACACTACCCGCGAGGACCATTTTGAGTTCATCAACAGCATCAGGGGCGGTGTTATTCCGGGCGAATACATTCCGGCTGTCGAAAAAGGCGTGCGCGAGGCCATGGAACGCGGCATAGTGGCAGGCTACAAGATGGTAGACATCTCATGCGATCTCTACGACGGCTCGTATCACGAGGTTGACTCGTCTGAAATCGCGTTCAAGATCGCCGCGTCAATGGCGTTTCAGGATGCGGCCAAGGTGGCTCGGCCGGTGCTTCTCGAGCCCATTATGAAGGTCGAGATTTCTACTCCCGAGCAGTTCATGGGCGACGTTACCGGCTCAATTTCGGGAAAGCGCGGGGCGATAGAAGGCATGGAAGAGCGTGGAATGACGCGCGTCATCCGCGCCAAGGTGCCGCTCGCGCAAATGTTCGGCTATACGACCGAGCTGCGTTCGCAGACGCAAGGGCGGGCGTCATTCGTCATGGAATTCGATCACTACGAGGTGGTGCCGCAAAACGTGGCGCAAGAAATCATCAACGCGCGCAAATAGCCTCCACTACCAAGCGCGCAAATACAGCCTGCTTTCGTAGCATGAGCCCGCAGTAATTGCGGGCTTTCGCGCATTTCTTCAAACGGCTGTTTGGCGTACGTTGGCATCCGTATGCCTGACAGATGCCGGTAATAAACAACTCGCTTTTTTGTAGTAGCTGCGCGTTATTCACACCGCGATCTCGAGCCTGGTAATGGCCGGGTATACTTATAGTAGAGTCACATTATCATTTTATTTTCATCCCGCTCCTTTATGCTAAGTTTTTATAAAAAAATCGCTCTTGTCGGCGCCTTGGCTGTTGCAAGTCTTTTACCGCTCGGGGTCGCTCAGGCGCAAGCGACTTCTCAGGCT
>JBOHOA010000039.1:0-14778 GCA_050730975.1 Minisyncoccia bacterium | reverse complement strand
CGCTAAAAGCGCTTGTCGAATCGCTCTTCAATGCGCTTGATGTGCGCGTTGATTCCGTCGAGGTTCCGGAAGGTCCGCGCACCGTCGTAGCCGTCAGAAGCCCCGACGGGCAAATCCTCATCGGTCCGCGCGGTGAGGTGCTTCAGGCGCTCAATACGCTTGCGCGCAGGATGGCGGAGGCTGCGGTAGAGCGAATGCGGCCGCACAGCGACGAAAGCGAAGCCGAGTCTGAAGCTTACCGATCTGCAGCTGCTCCCGCATTTCTCATCGACGTCAATGGCTACCACGAGGCTGCGCTCGAAGCGTTGCGCGGACAGGCGCGGCTTTTGGCCGAGCGGGCGCGTCTTTTCAGGCACGAAATCGAGATGCCGCCCATGAGCTCCTACGAGCGGCTGGTCGTACACGAACTTTTTGCCGATGATCCGGAAATCGATACGATTTCTATGGGAGAGGGCAAGTTTCGGCACATTGTTTTGAAATATAAGACGAACGCCAGCGCGGCCGAATCCGACTCAAAAATTGAGGTATAGAAAGGGTTTTAGGAACGCGGTGCGGGATATTTTCGCAACTATAACTCCACGCCCCAAAGTTTTTCATCGTCTTTGTTGATGAAAGAGAGGTAGTGGCCGTCGGGAGATACGCTGATATCGATACCGTCGGATGGCTCGCCGCCGTCGCTTGACGGGTTTGCGATAAGGGTGGTGGTATTGCCAGCGAGGTCTATTGAGACGAGTTCGTCATTTGCGTTTGCAAGGCCTTGGTGCCACAAGTCTAGGAAGTTTCCGCCCGGAGGCGTAAGCGGCGCGGCACAATAGAGAACGGTCGAGCTGCCGGTAGTGGGGGTAGTGCATTGCTCGGGAAGCACCGCGGCCGCTGCGCCAGAGAGGGGCGATGCCGTCCCGCTCGCAAACGTTTCGATGTAATCGCTCATGGCCGAACCGTCGGCTATTTGGTAGAGCACGTGCGCGAAGGCATGGTCCGTTATCGCCGATATCCCTTGTCCGTAGAGTATGGGCGATACCGCGCCGCTTTTTGCGTTTATCGAAAATACGATGCCGGGAACGCCAGCAGATGCCTTGCTGTAGGCGAGGATTTCGTTTTGCGAAGGCCACGAGAGCGCTACACCCGAGAGCGGCAGCGAGAAGAGTTTTTTTGCCGTCGAGCCGTCACTCGCCGCTATATACCCGCTCACGCCGGCCGTCATCTGCAAAAGGTACGCGACCCGAGTGCCGTCTGGCGACACGGCTATAGACTCAATATCATCCGGCAAAAATTGTACGGTCGTCTGCGGCTGCGAGGAGGTTCCCTCACTGAATCCAAGGTGCACGGTTTTTACGGTCGGACCTTCGAGATATTGTAGAATCGCGCCACTGCCGCTGTCGCTCCATAGCGCCTGAGCGACTCCCGGAATCGTGGTTTGCGAGATGACGCCCGGCGTCGCTCCCGTCGCGCCGAGAGTCTCATCAAGCACGTGTCCGTCGTCGCCGGTGATGTAGCGCGCAATAGTCGTTGAACCGGCGCCTTGCATAAGCTCCGCCGCCACGACCGGCCCTTGTGCTATCAGAAACACTTTTTGCGAGCCCGAAGTATTGCTTGTGCCCCCGACCGCAAGCGGCGTGTTGCCTCCCGATTGCGTGCCCGGATTGTTTGCGGGCGGATTATTCTCGGCACTGCCGAAAAATGGAATGGAGATGCCAGCCATGTTGCCGCCGTGTCCGTACGCGTACCACAACGCTCCAGCAAGGACGAGAACGATAATAATGAGGATGGCGAGAAGTATCTTTTTCATATGCCCGGATTGCTTCCCATACTGGTGGAACTTTGTGTAACAGTCGTATTGGTCGCTGGCGTGGACGACTGGAGCGCATTAAGGTCGTTAACGAAGTTGAAATTTACGAGCTCTGGATTGATTGTTTTTAAAATGAGCACCGAACAGATAAGGAGCAGCAATCCCCATACACTCGCCCACATTTGCGACTTGGCTTTGGCACGATTGCCGACCACGTCGGACGTCATGAATATGACGCCGCCTATAGAGAATCGGGCGACCGCGAGTACGCCGCCGATGATAATGGCCAGCGTAAGAAGGCCGCTCATGAGCGGAATGAAGCTGCTTGCCGAACCGTTTTCATCCGTGTAAACGTTCGGCAGCGGCTCGAGCGGCACGTAGGTGAGATTTGTTGGCGTAACTGTAACAGGTGGGAGGGTTATTATGCTACTCATCGATGTACCTGGAGCAGGTAAAGGATTTGGATTTGAAGGCAAGTTTGCTGTGTCTGTATACCCATATTGTGCACCATAAATACCCAAGCAAGGGTTGCTAGTAACATAAGACGTCACATTTACAGCACAGGTGACTGTACGGGTTTGATTATTCTGCGTGGCTGGTACATATCCGTTTGGCACCTGGGTTCCTTGTGGCACATAGATGGTCGGGGCGGGATTTACCGCTCCGCCAACTTGCTCACTAGGCACATACATCAAGAAGGTGATGTCATTTGATTGAGCGTCAGCTTCGGCAACAAAATTTTTTGTTATAGACGCTGGTACGAAGACCATCACAACCAGTACGATTGACATTGCAGCGGTTGCTAGCTTGCGCTGGTTGGTCAAAAGTTCCATTTTTTTATTGATTTTTTTCATTTCGCTTATCATATTCCGAATATAGGGTCCGTACTCGTGGCACCGAAGGCAATCGAAAGGTTGCTCGATGCCGATTGAAGGAAGTTTGCGACCCCGGTGCTTTGCAGCGCGACGCCAAGCGATGCGGTGCCGGCGCTACCGCTCTGCGCACGCAAGGTCAGCTCGCCGTTGTTCGAGTTTGGGCCTGATGTCGGATTGCCGTTGAGCATCCAGCTCCAGGCGAGCGACTGGTTGGCTACGCTTTCCCGCGAGAAAAAGTACGGCTCGGCATGCACGGTGGTCTCCTGCCCTGCCATATTGAGCGAGCCTGCAAACGCCTGATTATAAAGTACCCCGCGCAAAGGATCGTCCGCATACAGCACGAGCTGCGGCGCGGTTGTGGGAATGGTTATATCGCCTTCAGCGACGGCGGTATCGCCTGAGAGTACTTCTACGGAAACGTCTTCGCTCGATTTCAATTCATCGCCGGTAAATCTAAAGCTCGATCGCCCGATTCCCGAGGCGTCGGGGTCGGCGTTGCCATCTTGCTTCCACTGAAAGGAGAGCTGGCTTGCCGGCACCAGTGTGCCGCCTTCCGAAATTTCCGGGAACGCGATGACTGTGAGGTCGGAACCGGCTGAGTAGAGCGCGTGACCCATATAAAGCGGCGGTACGGTCGTGTCGGCTTCCCACACAAGATTGACGAACGAAGGATCGAACGTCCAGGTGTTGGTAATGGTGCCATACTCTCCTGAAACGATAGTAATGCCAATAGTCGTTTTTTGGCCGAGCGGTCCGCTTGTGAAGGTGTAGGTGTTGTCGCCGGTCCCCGACTGTGCAACCGCACCGTCTTTCGTCCAGGTTATGGACGAGTCGCCTATGAAGCCGCCTACGCCCTCGACCTCGATATTGACCAGAGAATTCGGCTCAGGCGTTTCCGGCGACACGATGTACTCGACCGGGCTCGGCGATCCGCCAACGGAAACGCCCTGCGGCATAGCGGCTTGTGCCAGGACCAAATAAGGAAGGAGCAGGAAGCCGGCCGCGGCAAAAAAAGTAATGAGTCGTTGTAGATAGTGGCGAGGCATAGTTGATTCAGGCCGGACGTTCCATCAGGCGTCGGCTTGCCAAATTACCTTCACGTAGCGTTGGCGCCGACCTTGCTTCTTTTATTTCACGGGCAACACGCTCGCCCGACTCGCGGAAAATGGTGGTGGAATCGTTGGTACTCGGACGATTGGCCGCCATTTGTCGCGACGTGGGGCGAATATCCTGCACCAACGGCACGCGGCCGGTCGCGCGCGTAAAGGTTTGATCGAGCGCCTGTGTCGTTTGGGCGAAGGTCTGGCGTGTGCTCCGGGTGCTTTGATTTATTCCGCTCCCAATACTTTTTGCGTAAGCCGCCGCTCCGGCGACGCTTCCGGTTGCCCCGGCAAGCGCCAGGTTTGTGACACCTCCCTTTTTCTTTGCCTCGCATTCGAGAATGCTCATGACTACCAGGCCCGTAAAAAACGGCAGCATGTCGATTCCCGGGATAATCTTCGCGAGAAGGAACGGCCCGCGCCGCCATGAGAGAAAAAATTCGCTCGGGACCACGATTCCGGTGACTATAAGCATGGGGATGATCAAAGCAAAACCGAGAGCGCTAAAGCAAAAATCTACGACCGTGGCGAGTCCGGCGCCGAATGCAATAAAAAGTCCCTGGAGCGCGCCCCCACTCAAAATATCTGCGGCTACGTGCACCACGCCTCCTATCACTCCGCCGAGCCAGCACGATCCGCCTATCCATTCTGTGGATATGACGCATCCGATGATGCCGCCTGCGGCACCCGGCGTGGCAAATACCGCCGCAATAACAATCCCAAGCAAAAGCTGAAACGCGTCGATAGTAATCGCCATAATGAGCGCGAGCGCGTACCGTAATTGGAAAAAACTCATACCTCTATTAAATCACATAAATTAGCTGCGAGCCGCGAGCAGCTAGCAGCTGAAATATGTTCGAGGACGTTGGTGCGGGCGGCTTCTCAGCTCGCCGCTAGCAGCTCGCGGCTCATTGCTAGCGGCTCACAGCCGCTCCCCTGCCGCCTATCGCCTCGTGGACCGCATTCTCGGCCTGCGCGCCACCCGCGGCCGAGCTTGCCGCATCGGGTTCGGCGATTTGCGCTCGGCTTTTGCGCAGAGCCAGGATTTGCGATGGGTCGCTCGTGATAATTTGATCCTCGGTGTATGAGGCAATGACCTTGAGCGCCACGTGCTTGAGGCCGGCAAAAAAGATTCCCTCGCCGACATCGCTCTCGAGCAGCAGATATTTTTCTTCGTCCGAAAGGCTAAACGTTTTTTGGAGGTTGTCTATCGATGAGGGAGACTGCTTAAGCAGGAGCTGCAGCGACGAGTTCGAGATCATGGGAAGTCCGTATGGACTTTTCATAAAGTCGTCGACGTCCTGGGTTATGGTCGCGAGGCCGAGATAATATTTGCGGCCGCGCTTGGCGATACCGTAGAGAAAGCTCGCCGTATCCTCGGATTTCATCATCCACCACGCCTCGTCGATAACGAGCAGGCGCTTTTTGAGGTTTTTGCGCACGGTGTTCCAGATAAAATGTGTGACGATGTACATCGCGACGGGTTTGAGCTCGTCTTCCATGTCGCGCACGGAGAAGACGACGAAGCGCTTGTTTATATCCACGTTCGAAGGAGCGTTGATGAATCCGGCCCATGTGCCGCGCGTGTACTTGGCGAGCCGAGACACGAGGCTTTCGCTTCCCTCCATGCCCGAGAGCACCTGCTCGAAGTCGGAAAGGAGCGGCGGCTCGAGGTCGGCGAAGTTCGTATCCGGCGTTATGTCTTTCAGCGCATAGGTCTCTGTTATTGCCTGGTCCACAATAGCGTCTTCTTCCGGCGTGAGGCCGCCGAGCATGATGCGGAAGAGGCCGACGAGGGAGACGATGTTGGATCGAAGTACGTCGGAAGGCGATTCGTCTTCGCGCGGTGGCGGCAGATCGAACGGATTGATGTGATGCTCGGAATTGAGCGAAATGTTGAAATAGCGCCCGCCCACCGCCTGCGCGAGAAATTCATACTCGCGCTCCGGATCAATAACAATGACTTCGGTTTCGAACATGAGCGTGCGCAGAATCTCAAGCTTGGTGGCGTAGCTCTTGCCGGAGCCGGACTTGGCAAAGATGACCGAATTATAATTTTCGAGCGAGAAGCGGTCGAAAAGTACGAGCGAGGCGTTGTGGCGGTTGACGCCGTAGAGAATACCCTTGTTGCTCGTGAGGTCGAACGAGACGAACGGAAATACGCTCGAGAGCGGCGAGGAATTGAGCTTGGAATTGACCGAGAGCTCGTCGAGGCCGAGCGGCAAGACCGAGCGAAACCCCTGCTCTTGCTGGAAGAGCGCGGGCTTTACGTACACGAGCCTTGATTCGAGCATGGATTTTATTTCCGACTCCGCGCGGTCGAGCTCCTCCTGCGTGTCCGCATAGACGGTTATGTAGATGCCGACATCGAAGATGCGTTCGCTCGCCTGTTGGAGCTCATCGCGCAGATCCTCAAGGTCGCGGTACGCGGTGTCGAGCATCGGGTCGCGCACGAGGCCTTTTTCCTCGCGCACCATTATTTGCGACTGCACCTCGGCGACTTTTTTCTGGAATTTTTTAAGGATGTCCGAGGAGTCGATAGGATGGATAAATATCGAAATATCGAGTGCGCGGTCGAGGTTAATAACCGGCGCGAACCACGAGTCTGAGAGCGTGCGCGGATAGCTCATCACGAAAAACGTCCGCGCTATTTTGTCGCCGAGGTTTATCTCGCGCGGCGTAATTTTGAGCGCCGACGGGGCGATGACGTCTTGGAGCTCAAGCACTCCTTGCGCGTAAATCTGCTCCGGCATTATCGCCGTTACCGGCTCGAGGTTCGTGACGGCGTCACCGTGCTTGGTTTTGAAAACGTCGAAGAGAGCCATAGGTATTAGTGTACCACTCAAGCTGCTAGTGGCGAGCTACGAGCCGCTCAAAAGCCAGGCATTTATAGAAGCTGATTTTAGAAACTAGCCGCGAGCTCATCGAGCGCCCGCGGGCATCAGCGGCTTTTCCAATTCTCCCGGGTTGAAGAGTTTGTAGAAGAGTTCAATGACCTCTTCGGTGCCGAGGACCGCCACGCGCACGCCGGTGCGAATGAGCCCCTGCTCAATGACACCAACGCGCTGTTCGAGCTGCACGCGGTATTCGCCGAATTGCTCGTCCGTGAGCGTGAGATCGTCGGCTTTTTTGCCCGGCAAAAGCGAAACAAGGGCACCTTTTGTGCCGCTGCGCGCCACGAGCGATGGATCATACGGCACGACAATAAAGAAATTTTTGCTCATGATGTTGGCGCGGTCGGTAAAATCGCGAATAAACGCGATATATTCGCGGATTTGGAGTTTCAGAAGGTCGTCTATTTCCTGCGCCAAGCGGTCTTCGAGAATGGCGACGTATGGCCGGATGTCGAGCTTGCGGCTCTCCACGAAAAACTGCACCGAAAACTCGAGGCTGTTCAGAAAATCCTGGAACTGCGCGATGACCGCGGTCTGTTCGTCGGCGGATTTAAGGGCCAAGTTGATGCTCGAGGCCATGAGCGCCATCCTAATGTTGCCGTCTTTGAGAATAACGACGCCGTCGCGCACCTCCTTAATCGGCACGAATTCCTGCGCGGCACGCGCGCTTGCGGCGGCTCCTGATTTTGGTTGTACTTCGGGCATGAGATATAGTGTAGCACCGCTCAAGCTGCGAGCTACTAGCCGCTCAAAAGCCGGCATTCCTAAAAGCTCGCCGCTCGCCGCTAGCTGCTGTCTTTCTCCCCCGTCTCTATTCTATCCTTGATGTTGAGCGACCAGGCAAGATCTTTGAGCTTGCTTTCGGAAAATTTCGGCAGCGCGGGCGTTGTGGGTGCAACGGTATTTTTTGGTTCGGGGTTCGGACGGACGATTTGACGCTGTTTCCAGAGATAGAGCCGTCCGTGCAGAAAGAAATTAAACGCGTGTTCGGCGGCCACAATGAGCGGCCGGTCGTTTACGCGATAGAACGCAAGCGCGACGCCGAGGGCGATAAACGGAGTCGAGAGTGCGATGGCCACAATGAGCGGCAGCAGGGTTATGAACGCGAGCGTGACGCCGCCCGCGGCCGCGAGGTAGAGAAACTGTTTGAGTGTCAGCGGTCCGAAGAGCTTATCTTCAACCTCGATGAATTGGGGCACTTTGTACTGCATGCGAGCGGCGAGCCGCGAGCTGCGAGCGAAAAACAAAAAGCAGCTAGCGTGCGGTCGCTTTCATCATACCACGAAGCATTTTACTTTCTTTCGTACAGAGCGAAACGATGTTAGCGCTTTCCGGCGAGGAGATAAACTTAAAGCGCACCGCCAGATCGAGCTGCGTATCAAGTTCATTCGCCGAACCATAGGCGATACTGAGAAAATAGCCGAATTCTTTATCGCCGTTGCGATTTTTACCTTCAGCAATATTTGACGGAATAGAGACGGCCGCACGCCGCATTTGGGAGGTCAAACTGTATGTTTTGCGCTGCGGAAATTTTTCGGTAATCCGGTAAATCTCTTCGCAGAAACGCCTTGATTTTTGCCAAACAACCAGGTCTTTATGCGATAGTACCTTATGGGCCATGGTGTGAAGCTCGCAGCTCGCAGCTACTCAATTGGCTCGCGGTACGGATCGACTGCCGGCTTCTGTGCGGGCGTGTTTTGGGATGCGGCCGGAGCGGCAGCGGGCGCAGGAGAAGCTTCGGGTGCAGGGCTTAGGTCGGTGGTCGTCGGCAGAACGATGCGCGTTTCGGAGAGCGCGCGGTCTATAGGGTGCGGCACGGGCTGTACGATTTGCGGCATGATAGTTTTGCCGCCACCCGGCGCCGGCGCAATTGCGGGAGGTGCCGTGCGCATCGCGGCTGGCGCGGACTCGACGGCTGCCGGATGCCGCACGGTTTCGGCTTTTGCAGCACGCGCTTCCATAAAGCTGCGCATAGAATCGCGAATGGGCACGAACAGTTTTTCGCTCAGTTCGCCCGCAACCGCAGCCGCGGTATTTGCGTCGACATGAAGCGCGCCCGCGACCCGCTCCGGAAAGTCTGCAGGATTTGAGAAGCCGAGCATCACGAGTAGCGCTTCATCTTCGAGCGCACCCAGCTGGTCGATGTGAAATCCGTGCGCTGCGCCCACCTCCTCGAGCGCCGCAGCCATGTCGGCGGACTGAATGGCGCGTTTGACATCCTCGGGCAATTCGCCAAAACGCGACTGTATTTCTTCTTGCGATGGAAGGTTCATACCTATGAGTATACGCTATACGCTAACCTAGTCGGCCGCGTCTTTGTCGCGCATGTGCGGATCGATATTTATCCGCTGCGTAGGATCGTTCAGTGGCGGGTTATTAGCCGGTGCTGTATCGGTCGCTGCAGCCGATGGCTCGGATGCGGGACTGTCTTGGCGCAGTTCGTTATTGGGGGCCGATGGAGATTGCGTCTGGTGGGTGCCGTTCTGCGGAGTTTTCGGCTTTGTTTCTGCAGTCGTATGCCCGCCCTCCGTTCCTGGCGTATCCGATTCAGTGCCTGACAAAGTTGTGGTTACTTTTCTAATTCGGTAACCAGCGGCATGGTCGGTCAGACGCTTCTTGTGGCCAGTTAGTGCATCAAACACGGCGCCATGAATATGGTTGGTTTGCGGCGGCCGCCTCTCTTCACTTGCTGCGGGCTGCGCGTTCACGTTGTCGCCTTCTGTAAGAGCTTCGTCGATGCGCTGACTGATATTCGGATTGGGTCTCGATTCTGCCTGCCTTGTGTGGCCCGCCGGGCCCGAACCGCCAGAAGTATCCATACCAGCTGTTGGTGGAGTCGTCTGTCCCTTTGCCGTACCGCTTCCAGCCGGACTTGGTCCGGCCGAAGTTGATCCAGTTAGATTTCCCACGCGATCTATTCTAGCCGCCTGTGTGATGCGATAGGATGCCGCTTGATTCGCGCCAAAGCTCACTGCGGCCGGAGTTGCGTTCTGGTATTGGTGCGCCGCAAGGCGAATAGATTCTTCTGATTCTTGCTGCACTCGTTCGTTGGCGTATTCGTCAGGGGTTATTTCCTCGACCGAAGCTGGCGGACGAGGCCCGCCTGCGGTCGGCGGCAACCCTCGCGTCGGCACCGCGGCTGTCGCGCCATTGAACACAGCGGCTTCTTCCTCAGACGGCTTTATGGGCGTCATTTTGGGCAGCAGGTTGCGCAGTTTGCTCTTAGCCTCAGCAGTGCCGGGGAAGTTGTCACCGAGAACCGGTCCTTTTTGTATAAACTCCTCGAGCCGCGCTCGGTTTTCTTCGGGACGCTCAACATATTGTTCTTGGTTTCTCTCTATCGCCCTAGCTCTGCTGGCAGCCTCGTTCGCCTCCCTGAAGAGCTGCCGCTGTTTAGCGCTATTTTGTTCGAGAAGCAGTTTATCTGCAGCGCTGAAATTGGCGCCTTGTGCGCGCTGAATGTCTTTGAGCCGCTGGACTTCTGCTTGAGCTTCCCGCGCTTGTTTTTCGCGATCTGCCGCCAAACCCTGCTCGATTGCTACAGCTTTGTCGGGCGTGGCGTTCTCGCCATAACGTCTCATATTTTCTTCATCCTTTCCGAACTCTTCGATGAATTTTTGTAAGCGCTTTTCTTTCATTGCATCCGTGTCGAGCAACGCCTTGCCGCGATTGACGAGCCGGTCGCTGCGGCGCGCCAGGGTCGCACTGACGCCGCCCTTGCCGCCGGCCGGTCCTGCCCCGGCTAGCCGGCTCGCTGCGCCGCCGAGGCGGGACGCGCGTGCATCAAAGGACGAATTTGCTGCACGCTGACCCATGCGCCAAAGCGTTGGATGCGTGTTGCGCAGCGTTTCCGATTGTGCGGCCGCGGCGCCTGCGAGCCCGACGCTCCAGCGTCCGGCGAATCCGGCAAGCCCTGCCGAGCGCCCTATCGCCCAGCCCGGGAATTTGGTGGTGAGGTGCGCGCCCGCGCCCGCGGCCCGATCGGACACTTTCATGGCGAGGTAGAGCAAGAGCATGATGAGTCCGATAACGATGCCAATAGCGGCAACTTCGAGACCGAGACTCAAAACGTACTGCGAGGGGTTCGATATGGCGCCGGTGTTATTGAATACGTCGGAAAGCAAGCCGTTGCAGACGCCTACACTGCCCGCGGTGGTGGTAGTCTGGGTACATCCTGCGCCCTGAGACATGAACAGGATGACGAACAGGAAAAGAAACAGAAAGATTGCCGGGTAGAAGCTGTTTTTGAGAAGCTGCCAGATCCATTGGTTGAACCAGTGCCGTGTCTGCGGTAGCGCGTACGCGGCGAATGCGACCGGCGAAGCGATAATAACGAGCCAGAGCGCCACGATGCGCACGAGAAACTTGGCACCCACCGCAAGAAATATGAACCCGACAAAGGCAAAAAGGATCGCCACTGCTATATAGAGCATCACGAGCGTCGCGATTTGTGTCAGGCTGTCTTTTGCAGCCGCCCAGGTGGCGAATGGAGTCGTGCCATAGAGATTTTGGATATTGAGCGCGCCCATAATGGAGCTTGAAAGATCCTTCGTTCCGCTATTGCAGATGAAGCTAGCCTGCTGTCCGGCGCACGCGTTTCCGCCGCCCGCAGCGCCACTCTCGTTCTCGACCGGCGGCGCTGGAATCTCGTTGTACACCGTTATGGCGGCGATATTTCCCGCGTCTATAACCACGCGCGTAAGGAAGAAACTGAAATTGACGAGGAGCGCCATCACGATAATGAGCACCAGCGTGTGCGTGGTGCCGGCGCTGTTGGCGCTCACAATAATGGTGATCGCAAGGTATACGATGGCAAAGAGAAACAGCATATTGGCCACGTCGCGCGCCAAGGTCCATCCGGTTTGTAAGAAGGTGAGCGCGTACGCGGTCGACTGGAGCGAGAGATTCACGCCGACCGACAGAAACAGCGAGCCGATGTAGGCGAATTCCGATGTCGGACTTACGGTAACGAAATACACCAGATCACCGACGCAAGTGGCGAGGGAGTTGCATGTGCTGGTTTTTAATGGAATTTTATTGCCCTTGGCATCAACATTATTTTGCGGTGTGCAGTCGCTCGGAATATCCGTTCCGACGTTTGTACCTGTTGGAGTTGATGAGGTGCAGTTGTAGACCGTTCCTGTATTTGCACATGGACCGGAGCCGTTTTGCCAGGTGTAATAAGGCGTCTGGGATCCACTAACTGGGGTATAGCAGTCTGCGTATGAGGCGGCGTTAGCGGTTTGTACTTTAACTCTGATTCCCCATACTCCCCCGGCCATTCCAACCTCGAGTGGTGTCAAAAACGCCGCGCTGGCAATAATAAGCATTGCGGCAAGCGCGAACACGCGTTTGTCAGAGAAAACACCTCGCCATTTTTTTGGAAAATATTTTTTCATAGTTTCTACAATCCTCCTCCGCTAACCCCTGATTCTATTGGCGCCGGGAAAACGGTAACCGTTGTCGAGCATGTGCCACTGCCGCCCGGACCGTTGAAGCTTCCGCTGTAGCCGGTTACGCCCTGATACGGATCATCTTGCGCAGACCCCGACGCGCCCACCGATCCGATATCGGGAGTGATGGTGCCTTGGGTTGCGTTCTCGCTCGTCCAGGATACGGTTACCGGATTGCCTTCAACCACCGAAGTCGGCGATACGGTAATGGTGCAGCTCGGTGCCGGCCCGGTTAGCTTGGGCGCGGCCGGCGTCTTGACAGCCACATGACTCTGCTCGGGTACGTTCATTGCCTCACATGCCGAAAGGGCGGGCGCGACATCGGCTTCAATGTTGCCGATGTTGACCGAAAGCGTTTGCTCGTCTTCCTCGGCGCCGTTAACGGTGTCTTGGTCCGGGAAATCGCTGTTAGAAATAGCCGCGGTGAAATTGGCCGCGAGGGTCTCGAGCGAGTCCGCGTCGGTCATCGAAGCGGATTCGTTTTGAAATTGATTAAGCAGCGATACCCCGCTTTGCGCGTTGGCAAGATCGCTACCGTACGTCGTGAGGTCGCCGTTTATTTCCGTCATATCCGATTGTATGGTCGGCAGGTCGCTAGAAACGGTCGATTGCTGATCGGCGGTAAGGTTCGCGTAGCCGCTGGCGTTCTGAAGACAGGTGAGCGCTGAGGCGGTCGAGGAAGCGACTGGCGCTATCGCATTTACATCCTGCTGATAAATGCTTTCCGCCTGATCGGCCGATTGCAGATACGACGGCACGTTGGCGAGAACGTCGTTTTGAAGCGCCGCGATTGAGTTTACACCGGTATCGGTGTTGCCGTAGTTGCCGGTAGTGCCGCCGAGATTTAGAAGTCCGCCGTAGAGTGTGCGCTGAATAAGCTGGGTAATGAGCGCGGAAATAATCTGATCGAAGTCGTACACCGCATTAAGCGAATCGATGTTGGTGCCGAGCACCTTGGAGAGCGAGTCGGAAATGACCTTGCCCGGCGTTACCGTAACAAGATTGCAGACGCGGTACTCGGCGGTGCCGCCGGCGCTGCTGAAGTCCTGATTCCCGTTGAAATTCGTGGCCGTATCGGCTTGCGAGCTCGATAGCGCAGTAACGGACACGCTGGGCGAGGCGGACGGCGGCGAGTTGGTAATCGTGCAGTTTTGCGGCTCCTGAAAATCAAGGAATCCGCCCGAGAGCTGGAGCTGGTTCTGAACATTATTCTGCGCGTTGGCAACTGCGGCATTGAGTCCGGCCTGTCCGCTTATAAACGCGCCGAACGGGTTGTTATTCGGCGAGGTCGTGAGCGAGAGCATGGAGGGCCAACCGCCGTTCTGGAATCCGCTCATGAAATTTTGGAAATTGCCGATGAGGTTACAGGATAGCGCGTTGTTGGAGGTGTACGCCTGGGCTATTGCGATTTTTACCTGAAGCGAAAACGGGCTGCACAAGAATGCAAGGTCGGAACCCGCAAGGTAATTGCCCGCCGCCGTGTTTGCCGTGTTTTCGAAAAACTGCGTCGGATCGGTAAGAAACGACGGGCTGCCGTTGAAGCCGGAATTTATCCAATTGACCGTGCTCACGGTTATTTGTTGAAGAAGTGCTCGAGCAATAGAGCGCGCGATGCAGCCGAGAAAGCTATTAGTCATTTGCTGCGATTGGATGCCAAGGCTTTGGTTGTTGGCAATAGCTGACATGGCGTTGCTTATCGAGTCGCCGAACCCTGAGAGGGTGTTGGCGGCTACGCCGAGATGGGTCGGTGTATCCGTTGTTGGAACCGCGACAGCACTCCCGGCGATGCCTCCGGCAGCCGCCCCGGCAGCCGCGGCTTTGCCAGCCTCGGAAGTCGATCTTCCGAGTGTGGCACCCGCGACTGAGAAGCCGATTTGGTTGAGAATAGACGCAAGTAATCCGGCCGCGCAGCCGCCGACTCCGGCCGCGGTGCTGGCAGCCGGGGTGGTTGCGGTGAAGTCTTGATTTCCGCTGAAGCTCGTGTTCCCCGCGGTGCCGCCGGTGCTACCTGCGACTGGGGTGCCGGCACTGCCCCCTATACTTCCGGGTATTGCGCTCGAGCTGTCTGCGAGCGCGAGCATTGGCGTCGTGCCAAACATAAGGAGCACAAAAAAACCGCCGCTTATCGCGCGAAAAATGGTAAATCGACGGGCGGTAAGGTTTCGTTTCATTGCGATTGCAAGAGATCGAGAAGCGACGAAAGGCCCGATGGATCTGAACCGGTATTCGAAGCGGCGGGATTCCCGTTCTGCGCTGCGCTCGAGAGCGCCGCTTGTTCGGCGGCGCTCGACGACGCCGCTGCCGCCGCGAATGAACCCCAAGCGTGGCCCGGCTCCTCGCTTGCAAATACTATACCGCCGGTTTTGAACATCGAGTCGATTTGCACGAACAGCTCCGCATTATTTGTCGCGAGTGAAGTGAAATTTTGAAGGCCGAGAAGCCCGCGCATCGGATCGTTTAGCACTTGTTGCATATCGCTTATAGAGGCAGCCATCTGCAGATCGTTGTTGGCAAACTGCAGGTCGTAAACGGCGAAAAGAGGAGGAACCGGTACTGCAATAACAGCCCGCGCGAGCGCGCGGTATTCGGCGGCCGTGGTATCGAGGTTGGAGAGCGACGAAGCGTTTTGGGTGTCGACGGCGGTACCGAATAGAAGGAGCGCGATGG
>JBOHOA010000038.1:0-4302 GCA_050730975.1 Minisyncoccia bacterium | reverse complement strand
CAGTAGCACGAACACGACCATTCCGAGAACACGCCTCATGCAATTTACAGGATAGCATGCTGCGGCGCTATAATCGATGTGTGGAAGAAAAGCGCCTTATTTGGATAGGAATGCTCGTCGGCGGTACGGCCGGCGGATTTGTGCCGGATCTGTGGGGGGCGGGCATGTTTTCGTTCTCTGGAATTATTTTCAGCGCTGTGGGCGCCATACTTGGCATTTGGTTGGGATTCAAGCTTTCGCGGATGTAGGGGTAGGGGGTTCGGGCGCTGTGCGCGTTATGCGCAGCTTGGTGGCTTCGGCGACCTGCATAAATACTATTGTCCATAGCCATACGAATATGGCGATTTTCCAGGAAATTCCTGCCGACATAAGAAATCCGGTAAGCGCGAGTGTGGTGGACACCGTTTGCGTTGCCGCGGTCGCCGCGATGACCTGCCAGCTCGGCAGATACCGCCACCAACGCTCGTCGGTGTGCGCGACGTAAATAAGCAGCTGCCCGGAGACGCTGAGCTTAAGGAAAAAGAGCGTCTGGACGACTGGCAGCGATAGTTTGAAAAAATGAACGGCGACGAAATACAGCAGCAAGCTTTCCATAATGCCGACGCATCCGAATAGCAGGCTGCGCGTATACTGCTTGCGCACGTTGATGCTCGACGGTCGGCTTGCGATTCGGACGCGGTCGGTGGCGAGCGAGATTATCGGTATGTCATTAAGAAGCGCGAGCAAAATAAGTTGGAGCGGTGATAGCGGATACGTGCCGGTGAGGTATCCGAGAATAACTATCGTGACGATGAGCCGGAAACTTTCTGAAATCCGATAGAGCGAATACGAATACAGCCGCGCGAAAATCTTGCGGCCTTCGAGGAATGCGTCGCGCATGACCGCGATGCCGGGCGACAGGAGCACGATATCAGCCGCGCCCCGCAGCACGTCGACAGCATTGCTGACCGCGAACCCGACGTCAGCTGCGCGCACCGCAGGCAAATCATTCACGCCGTCGCCGTTTGACGCCACCGTGTACCATTTTTTCGCCGTTACGACAAGGTTGTACTTGTCTTCGGGCAATATTTCGGCGAAGGCGCGCGTGTTGCGGAAATCGCCTGCCGAAAGATGGTCGAATCCAGCCGCAAGGAGCTTTTCGCGCGCGGAGACGTCGGTGCCGGGCAGGTCCAGTTTTTCGGCAACCTCGCGCGCAATGGCCGCGTTGTCGCCGGTAACCATGACCACACCGACGCCGTTCTCTTTGAGAAAGGAAATGACATCTTTGGCGTCTGACCGAAGCGTATCGGATAGAGAGACGAGGCCGAGAAGCTGCATGTCTTTTTCCTCGTCGCCGGACGCGCGCGCGAGTGCGAGCGCGCGGTAGCCGTGAGATGCTAGCGCGTCGACATCGGCGCGGAATCGCGTCCGCTCCTCGTCCGAAAGCGCGCACAGCGATTCGATAACCTGCGGGGCACCGAGCGAGAGCGTTTCGTGCTTTCCATCTTTCTCACGGGTTACCGTGCTGCGTTTGCGTTCCGAATCGCCAGGAGCGAAGTCGATAACCGTGCCCTCGTCCGCCGCCGACCTGGCAAGAAGTGCCTGATTGAGCGCCGCATCCGGATCTCCCGCAGCAACAGCCGACGAGAGGGTAAGTACGGAGTCGGCGGATGCCGAACCGTACGGAATGACGGCGTCGACACGGATGCGATTTTCGGTGAGCGTGCCGGTCTTGTCGGTAAGAAGCAGGTCGGCATTGGCGAGATCCTGGAGCGACGCCAGCCTCCGCACCACAACGTCTTTTTTGGCAAGCGCAATGACACCGAAGGCAATAATGAGCGTCATGACCGTCGGCAAACTTATCGGAATGCCGGCAATGACTAGGCTCAAATCGAGCCTGATTATTTCGAGGATCGACGCCGACTGGGCGTACAGCGTCCACGACAGCAGCAACACGGCCACCAGACTCAGCACGGAAAGAAACCGCGTCATGCGCAAAATCGTCCGCTCAAGCGAGCTTTTTTTGCCGCCACGCTCGACCTTGGTCAGTACCTTACCGAAACGCGTCGAGCTGCCTATGGCCGTTACGCGCGCCGTGATAATACCAGAAGCAACGAACGACCCGGAGTAGAGCGCGTCGCCAGCGGCTTTATCCTTGGGCAGCGATTCGCCGGTGAGTGCGGCTTCGTTTGCGCTCGCGTGCGCGGCCGAAACCACTTCAGCGTCCGCGGGAATAACGGAGCCCGAGGCGAGCTCGATAATGTCATCCGGGACGAGAAGACGCGAGGAAATCTGCGTCCAAGCGCCGTCGCGGCAAGTTTTTATCGAAACGGACAGATGCTCGTTCAATTTTTCAATTGCGGTGTCAGCTTTATTTTCCTGCCAGACGGTGATGCCGACGTTGAGAACAAGCAGAACCAGTATGAAGATGCCGTCAAATCCTTTGCCCGATAGGAGCGAAAGCACTGCGGCCAAAAGCAGCATGCCGCTTATGGGCGAGGCGGCTTTTTTGAGAATGCGAAGCGCGAGCGAATCTTTTTTCTCGACGATCTCGTTATAGCCGTGCGCGCGCTGATACTCCTCCGCAGCGCGGCTCGTAAGACCCTCGACATCCATAGTCGCATTATCGCTCCTGAGGCGCACAGTGCAACCGCTGGCAGGTGCACAACGCGCGGGCGCCGTTTATCCGAAGGTAAACGTATACGCGTCGAGCGTGCCGCTTTCGACCTCGATTTGTATGATATGTACGCCCGGCGTCGTGTCGTGCACGAGCCGATAGAGGCGGTCGCCATTGACGGCGGCTTCGCTCGTGGTTGGATTCACATCTGCGCCTGCGAGATTCCCGACCGGCTTGCCGTCGAGAAGAATTTTTATTTTTGTCTGGCCGCCGGCATTGGCCGCGACCATATAAATATCGTGCGCGTCGTATTCGTAGAGAATCGCGGTACCCGCGGAGCCTTGCGCGTATTGCGGCTGAATATTCCACGAGCCATCGAGGTAGAGCGTGTTCGGCTCGGGCGCGACGGGAAGAGAAAAGGATTGCTCACCGGTAGCGCCCGGGATGCCGTTGCCGAGATATTCGTTCCGGTCGGAGCCGAAGTATGTCTCCGGGCTTTCTATCGCGGAGAGATCGTCGGAAGGCAGGGCGATGGTCGAGGTTGCTGTAGTTGTTGTGCCGAGGCGCGCCGCGCCCTCGGCGAGCGCGGCCTGAATGGCCTGTTCCGTCTCGTCATAATCGCCCTCGCCCGAGTGCTGATAGACCACGTAGCCGTCGATGTCGATGAGGTACTCGTTCGGCCAGTATTCGTTTTGGAACGCATTCCAGGTCTTGTACTGGTTGTCGAGCACGACCGGATACGTGATGCCGAATTGTTTTACCGCATTTTCGACGTTCGACGGCACCTGCTCAAACGCGAACTCGGGTGTGTGAACGCCGATTACTACCAGCCCCTCGTTTTTATATTTTTGGTACCACGTTTCGACGTACGGAATGCTGCGCTCGCAGTTGATGCAGCTGTAGTCCCAAAAATCGACGAGCACTACATCTTTGCCAGCATACTGCGAGAGCAAAATTGGTTTGCCGCCGGTATTGATATAACCGGCTATTCCCTCGAGCTCCGGCGCCTTTTCATATCGCGCGGCTTTTTCTTGCGGCGTCAAAAACGCGCCCGAAGCCGGCGCGGTCGAGGTTGCGTTTTTGGAAGCGGAAAGGAGATGCTGCTCGATGCCGATTTCCGCGAACGCGCCCTGCGGCAGCGCGGCTTCGAGTTTTTTGTCGAGGCCGAAAACGACCGCGATGCCGACAATAATAAAGAGCGCGCCGACCGCTTTACGCAGCCGGCCGTTCGGATCCGAGGCGGCACCGAGCGCGAGCGCGGCTCTCTGGCCGAGCGCCGCGATGACAAAAAGGGACAGGCTGAGGCCAACGACGTAGGCAAGCAGGTACAACACGCCGACCGCGAGATTGACCGGCAATACGGCGGCGAGAATCACGAAGTAGGTGGGGCTGCATGAGGAGAACACGGGTCCGAGTGCGGCACCGATGATGATGTCGCCCTGCCAATTTTTCTTTTGATAACCCGCGCCGAGCGTAATGTTCGAGCTGCGGTAAAGCGCGTTTACGACGGGGAGGCGATCCCACAGCGCCGGAAAAAGGGTCGCAACGCCGAACAGGAGAAGCAGGCAGCCGGAGAGAATTTGCCAGAACAGCGCGGGTACCGCGATGAGCGCGGTGGTCGCTTTGAGAATGAGCGTGAAGAAAAACATCGACGCGCCGAGCGAAGCGGTGATGACGAGCGCGCGCTGCGCGCTTCTCCCTTCGGC
>JBOHOA010000037.1:0-12424 GCA_050730975.1 Minisyncoccia bacterium | reverse complement strand
CATCATACGCGTTGTGGGGGGTGCGGACGACAGCCATGCCCTTCAGTGTATCTGAAAACCAACGGTTTTCAGACTTTCCTCAGCGGAGCCCCGCGGCAAGCCGCGGGGTAAGGGCTATCGCCAATATATCTTATAAAAATGCCCCGATTTTGCGGGGCTGTTTATTTAACATGCCAATTGCAGTACTTTCTCGAGCGGCGCATGGGCGGTACAAACAGACGTATCGCCGGCGCCGTAGTACAGCCACAAATTTCCATCTCTCACGATCATGCCGGGACAAAACGTTACCTGCGGAAAGACGTTTTCATTGCGCGCTTTTTTGTAATGTTCTTTGAGTTCGTCGTCCGACATGCGCGCCATTGCGGTTACCCCTCCCGGAAGCACGTCAATGAGCGCCTCGCCAACTTCGTATTCTTCTGCGGGTCCAAAAATCGGTTCATCGCTGCGGTATATAATCTTCCGCGGATCGTTTTTGTCGAGAAGCACGAAACCGATTTGGTACCGAAACGCCTCGTCAATTCCATGATAGAGCATGAGCCAACCCTTTTCGGTGAGGATAGGCGGCGGCCCCGTTTCTATGAATGTATTGTCAAAATAATCGGTACCTTTTCGTGGCTGAAGAATCGGCTCTTTTTCGACAACATACTTTTTACCGTCGCTTGAGGTTGCAAGCCACATGTAGAACTCACCGAAAACGAGCATATAGTTGCCGCCGATGCGTTCGGGAAAAAGTGCTCCAGATTTTGACCAGCGCGACCCGCGCTTCGATTCGGTTTTCTCAACCGGTTTGCCTCCCTCCAAACGAACCATTTTACCGCCGCTTTTGAAAAAATCGAAATCCGGCACCATAGGTCCTTGCCGGTGCCACGGCCCGGCCAACTCGTCTGCCAGCGCTATGAAGTTGTACGCTTTTGCCGTCGTACACAGCAAACGTCATATGCCACTCGCCGCCGATGCGCACAACCCGGGGATCTTCGAGGCCGCGCTGTTCATGTAAGCCGCTGCGCACCAGCATGGGCTCGGAGTCCCATGTGAAGTGCTCGCCATCTTCCAATGTCGCGTGCGCAATTAGTGAGTGCCAATCCGCCTCCTGCTTCATAACGCGAGGAAAAAGATGCACCGTACCATCGGTGTCAAGCGCAGCTCCCGGGTTATAAATTTTCCACCATTCGCTTCCTTCGGGCCGAAGAATAGGGTTGTGTTTTGAACGTATGAAGAGATGTTCCATGCTGAGCTCCTTTGTACCATCTTTCTGAACTCTACCCAAAAGACCTGTTTGATTGATGAATAGTTTTCGTAATCCACTCCCGCAAATTGTGTTATTGCGCGGGAGCGCTACAATGCCAGTATATGTTTATCGTCAAACGCAGCGGGCACAATCCGATAGTGGCGCCGTCGGGCAACCGGCCATGGGAAGCCAAGGGCGCGTTCAACGGCTGCCCGGCCGTCAAGGGCAAAGAAGTCCATCTTCTCTACCGGGCGCTCGGCAATTCCGACTCGTTCACGACACCTTCCGGAATTTCAACCATCGGCAGCGCCATGTCGCGCGATGGATATTATTTCCCGAGCCGCCGGCAGCTCATTGTGCCGGAAGAAAAGTGGGAACACTACGGCCTCGAGGATCCGCGGGTTACATTTTTTGAAGGCCAATACGTTATTTTTTACACCGCCCTCGGCGGCTATCCGTTCAATCACGACAACATCAAGGTCGCCTGCGCGCTCTCGAAGGATTTGGAAAAAATTTCCGAACGGCATCTCGTAACGCCATTCAATGCCAAGGCGATGGCGCTTTTTCCCGAACGCGTAGGCGGCAAAGTGACGGCAATTCTGACGGCGCACACCGACGAGCCGCCCGCGCGTATCGCCATTGTACAAGCAAATAATCTCGAAGATTTTTGGGACGAAAAATTCTGGGAAGTGTGGCACGAAAAGCTGCCCGATCATGTTATTGATCCGCGCCGCTCGAACAACGATCACGTGGAAGTCGGCGCACAGCCGATACAAACCAAAGACGGCTGGCTCGTCATCTACTCGTATATCCAAAATTATTTTGGCGGCGGCGAACGCGTGTTCGGCATCGAAGCACTCCTGCTTGATCTCAAAGATCCGCGCAAAATTGTCGGCCGAACCGAAGGGCCGTTTCTTGTGCCGCAAGAAATCTACGAGCGCTACGGCGCGGTGCCCAACATCGTCTTCCCTTCCGGCGCGCTGCTCCAAAAGAACGGCCGCCTCGATATCTACTACGGCGCAGCCGATACCGTGTGCGCAAAGGCGTCGCTGTATTTGCCCGACCTTCTCGACGCCATGATTCCGTCGCGGCGCCAGGAAATTGCCGCCCGCGCCAAGGAAAACCCGATTATTGCCCCGCTGCCCGAGCATCCGTGGGAGAACAAGGCGACCTTCAACGCGGCGGCCGTCGATATTGACGGGACGGTGCATATTCTATATCGCGCGATGTCTGACAAAAATATTTCTACCTTCGGCTACGCCGCGAGCAAGAACGGCGTTCGCCTTACCGCGCGATTTCCCGAGCCGGTTTATGTTCCGCGCGAAGAGTTTGAGATGGAGCACGGCGGCGAAGGCATGAATGCCGGCTGCGAGGACCCGCGCCTCACGCGCATCGGCAACACCCTTTACCTCGCCTACACCGCGTTCAACGGCCGCGACCCGTGGCATGCCACGCTCTCGTCTATTGCGGTCAAAGATTTCAAAGCAAAACGGTTTGATAAATGGGCGACGCCGGTCGTAGTAACGCCGAGCGACATTAAAGACAAGGATTTTTGCGTTTTGCCGGGAAAGGTTGGCGGCGAATACATGCTCATTCACCGCCTTGATGCAAGCGGCGAGATTTGCGCGGATTTTTTTCCGAAACTGGATTTCAAGACGCAAATCAACCGCTGCATCGAAATAATGGGCCCGAGGCCCGGCATGTGGGACTCCGCGCGCATCGGCATCGCCGGCCCGCCGATAAAAACCTCAGCTGGCTGGCTCATGATTTATCACGGCGTTTCGGTTCACGGCGTGTACCGTCTCGGCGCCGCGCTTCTTGATTCCAAGAATCCGACCGTGGTGCTCTCGCGCGCGATCGACCCGATTCTCGAGCCGGTTGAAAAGTACGAAGTGGAAGGGCAAGTGCCGCGCGTTGTGTTCTCCTGCGGCGCGGTCGCGCGTGGCGATACCCTTATCCTTTACTACGGTGGCGGCGACTCGGTGACCGGCGTGGCAAAACTCTCTATCAAAAAACTCATCAAAATGCTTCTGCCTTCGGCGCTCGCCTGAAAGCAGCTTCCTAGTTATAATGGAAATAGAAAAAATAGGATTTCAGCCGCATCTTACGGCGTTCGACCTTGATGGCACGCTTGCCGAAAGCAAGCAGCCACTTCTGCCCGACATGGGTGCGCTTGTTGCCCGTCTCATGGAAAAATTGCCGATAGCAGTGTTGTCGGGCGGAAGTTTTGCACAATTTCAGAAGCAATTTCTCTCCGGCATGCCGGAGCATGTGGCAGAGAGCCGGCTCTATATCTTCCCCACCAATGCGGCGCAGTGTCATGTGTTAGTTGATGGCGGCTGGCAAAAAAAATACGATTATTCGTTTTCCGACGACGAAAAGCAACACGTTATGCACGTGCTGCACGACGCGATGACTGAGACCGGGTTCGATAAACCGCCTGAAAAGGTTTGGGGCGAACGCATCGAAGATCGCGGATCGCAAATAAGTTTCTCGGCGCTCGGGCAATTGGCTCCGCCGGAGGTCAAAAAAGCATGGGATCCGACGCGCGAGAAACGGATGCCGCTGTGGAAGCTTCTTGTTGAGCGCTTGCCGGATTTTCAGGTTGGGCTCAATGCAACAACCACAATCGACATCACTCGCAAAGGTATCGACAAGGCGTACGGGATTAGACAACTCGCCGAAATTACCGGTATCGCGATAGCCGACATGCTCTACATTGGTGACGCGTTATGGGACGGCGGCAACGATTCGGTTGTCAAAGTAACCGGCATAAAAACGCACCAGGTCGCCGGCCCCGCCGAAACCGCCGCGGCTATCGAGGAGATTATTGCCGTCGCGCCGTAAGGTTACGATATTACCTAATGTTATTGTATTACGTAATACAATAACACTCACCAAAATAAAGTATGTTTGTCTGAGCGCAAAGCTTTGGCACGCACAAGGACTCGCTCATGCCAGCCTTGTGACCCCGCAGCAGACGGGGGCGAGGTATATTGTATTTGCGTCGCTCGGAAAAGAAAGTACGCGTGCTTTCTTTTCTGTTCGCTAGCTAGCAAATGAAAAACGCAGTCATCAGTATTCTTGTCGTGTGCGCAGCAATTGCGGTCGTTCTTATCGTCATACACGGCCGCTCTCCGGCGTCGACGATGCCGCCTGCTGCTACTGAACTGCCGGGAACAAGCGCGTTGCAGGCGAGTTCGACCGCGCTGGCGCAAAACGACGAAGATTCGATAGAAATAACTTCGCCCGCGCCGAACGCGCCGGTGAAATCGCCCCTCCAAATTACCGGCAGCGCCAAGAGCGCGTGGTACTTCGAAGGTCGGTTCAAGGCGGAGATTCTCGATGCGAGCGGTACCGTGCTTGCGAGCGCGCCGGCCAAAGCCCTCGGCGACTGGACCGGACCCAGGTTCATTCCCTTTTCGGCATCACTTTCGTTCGGAACGCCGACCACGACCACCGGCCTCGTGGTACTCAAAAACGACAACCCCTCAGGCGACCCGTCGCGCGACGTTATCTTTGCCGTTCCGGTGCGCTTTAAGTGACGTCATGCCCTCCACATAGTTCGAGACTCTGTATTACAGAGTCTCGAACTATGTATATTCGGTTACCACGATTTGTGCTCGACGAGCTTACCGTCAACGTATACCGAGTATTCGCCATGTGTGCCATTTGCGGATGACTGGGTTACGGATTCGGAAACCGAAGAGGAGGACGGCGATATTGCGGGCGCCGCTGGCGCTGGTCCCGTTGGCGGGATAATTTGCAGGATGATGATATACGGCGGCTGCGCGGGCGAGGACGGCTGTATAGCGGATTGTACGGGCGGCTGCAGGCTCTCTCGTTGTATCGAAAATGATCCGTCCGCATTGAGTGCTGAAGGCGCCGCGAGCTCGGTCCCGTCGAGTCCGTACATGGTTATCGGCCTTACGCCAGCGTCGGCCGCAGCGATAGGCTCACCGTTCAGGCCGACGGCGGTCGCCGATTGCCAGTCGACGCTGCCAAAATCATCGAGCGGCAAAAGTGTGCCCGCATCCGTACTTGGACGCTCTTCTATCCATTCGACCGAACTTTGCGAAGAATCGTACGCGACGTTCGTCGCATAGAGCTTGTCGTTTGTTTGATCGGTGATGTCTATATTCCAGCGCCCGGCTCCGGCCTCGGTTATCGAGGCTGACACTTTGTCTCCGGCACTAACATTAAGCGGCACGAACATCATGTAGCCGGGCAAAAGCTCGTACCAGGCGCGATACGCGACCGCGCCGTTTTCGATGGTCGCCTGCGTACCGGCCTGGATAAGATCGGTTGTTCCGACCCCGCCGATACCGACCCACGTGGCATCAGCTGCGATGTCTTGTCCTTCTGCAGAAATTTGGGGTACATGCCACGCTCCCGAGACGCCGCTAAACTGTCCTTGAGCGGCATAGCCGGCCCAATTAAACGACGCGGTCGCGCTCTTACTTTTGTCGAGCGCGGGCGTGGTCGGCGCATTTGGAACAACCGAATGAAATGACGGTAGCTCCGGAGAAAAACCGGCTCCCCCACCCGCGAGAAATGCCGCGGACGCGAGGAGCGGCGCTGCGGCCAGAAGCGCAATGAGCGCGTACGGCAAAAGCGCTAATTTGGAAATTGAATTGGTCATGGTAGAGGGCGACGAATGCGCGGCGTGCGTACGCTGCCAGTATCGCGCATCGCGCATGAGCGCTTGCTGAAGCAAGCCCGCATTTCGGTTGGCAAACAATAGGGTTCTTGCTAGTATGCAGGCACCGGACTCCTGCGGCGTTCGGGCGATTAGCTCAGTTGGTAGAGCATTCCCTTGACGTGGGAAGGGTCACAGGTTCGAGTCCTGTATCGCCCACCGATTCCCCTGGACGGCAAAACGCGTTGTATACTTAACGAAACTATGTCCGAAAAAACCATCGTCATTTATCACGCCGATTGTTACGACGGATTCAGCGGCGCCTGGACGGCTTGGAAGCGCTTTGGCGACGTAGCCGATTACCGCCCGATGAAATACACCGATGTCATGCCGAGAGACCTCGCCGGCGCGCGCGTATACTTCATCGATTTTTGTTACGACAAAGATACGATGCTCGCCTACGAAAAAGAGGCGCTTTCGCTTACGCTCATTGATCATCATGCCGGCGCGCGCGACGTGTCCGAAGCAGTGCACGATCACGCGTTTGACGACGCGCGCTCGGCCGCGACGCTCGCCTGGAGCTACTTCAACCCGGGCGTGCCGGTCCCTGAATTTCTCTCGTACATCGAAGACAGCGACTTGTGGCGCTACGCACTTCCGTTCAGCAAAGAAATCGGCGCATACTTGTTTATGGTGCCGTTCGATTTCGAAGAGTGGGACCGGCTTTCGCGCGATTTTGAAGACCAGCGAATTTTCGAACAACTGGCCGAGCGCGGATCCTATTATCAGGAATATTTCACCCGTGCGGTCGAAAAGTTGGCGCATTTCGCCGAGCCGGTCGAGTTCGACGGCTACACGGTGCTCGCCGTCAATGGGCCGCGGATCTTGCGCTCTGAACTCGGCTACGTGCTATCAAAATGGCAGTCGCCGTTCGGCATTGTGTATTACAAAGCGGGCGGCGTTTGGCACATTACTATGCGCGGCGACGGCGTCATTAATCTCGCCGAAATTGCGAAACGCTACGGAGGCAACGGCCATCACAATGCAGCCGGCTTTCGCGTGCCCGATGGCCAGCCATTTCCGTTTAAGACAATCCAAAAATAACCTGTGCCGAGATCCTGCTCGGGATGGCAACCGTTCATTGGTGCTTTTCGGCAATTTCTATGAACGTACTTGCTATAGAAACCTCATGCGACGAAACCGGCATTGCGCTCCTTTCCGGAAAAAAAACCGAAAACGGTTTTCAATTCGTAATTCTCGCCAATACCCTTCTCTCTCAAGCGTCGCTCCACGCCGAATACGGCGGTGTGTACCCGACGCTTGCCAAACGCGAGCACCAGAAAAATTTACCGGTGTTGCTCAAACAGCTCACTGAGCAATTTCGAAAAGAAGGCTCTCCTGAAGCTCCAGAGTTGCCATTCGAAATTGACGCGATTGCCGTTACTGAAGGTCCCGGCCTTGAGCCTGCACTTTGGACGGGTATCAATTTCGCACAAGAAATCGCGATCAACCTGCACAAACCGATCTTCGGCATCAATCATCTCGAAGGGCACCTGATTTCTTCGCTTGCCAAGGAATTAGAAATTCCCAATTCTCGATCTTCAATTTTCAAACTCGAAAATATGCCTTTCCCCGTACTCGGATTGCTCGTTTCCGGCGGACATACGCAGTTTGTCGAAAATAGCGATTGGTTCAAATACGCCATCATTGGCGAAACCCTCGACGACGCAGTCGGCGAAGCGTTCGACAAGGTCGCGCGCATGCTCGGGCTTCCGTATCCGGGCGGTCCGCGCATTTCAAAACTCGCCGAAGAGGCACGGATCAACAATCACGACTCCAAAATCAAGCTCCCGCGGCCGATGCTCAATCGCGATTCGTGCGATGTTTCGTTTTCCGGCCTCAAAACCGCAGCGCTCTACGCGCTGCGCGATAACGATCTCACTTCAGACGAAAAAAAGGCGTTCGCCCGCGAGTTCGAAGATGCTGTTGGCGAAATCTTTGTCGCCAAAACGCGCCGCGCGCTCACAGAGACTGGTGCGAAGACGTTCGTCCTCGGCGGCGGCGTCGCCGCGAACAAGCATTTGCGCGAATCGCTGGTGAGTATGCTTCAAAAAGAATTTCCACAAGTAGAAATCCGACTTCCCGATCTTTCTATCACCGGCGACAACGCCGTCATGATAGCCGAAGCCGCGCTTTTGCACCTTCTCCTCGGCCACTGGAAGCCCGACGAAGGGCGGCCAGAAATTCGGGCTGACGGAAATCTCTCGCTCGCGTAAATTCCTCAAAAAAGCTATATTTTCAAAATGCCGATTCCCGAAAAATTTCTCAAACCGTACGATCCCGCATCGACCGAACCCGCCATATACGAACGCTGGGAGAAAAGCGGCTTTTTTAATCCGGATAAGCTGCCCGGCGATCGCAAAGAGCCGTTTTCGATAGTTCTTCCGCCGCCGAACGTAACGGGCACGCTTCACGTCGGCCACGCCTACGAGGACGCACTCCAGGATAGCGTCGTGCGCTTTCAGCGCATGCGCGGGAAAAAGGTGCTTTGGATTCCGGGCACCGACTCGGCCGCGATAGCAACGCAGGCGCGGGTCGAAGGAAATATCCAAAAAGAAGAAAAAAAAAGTCGGCACGACCTCGGGCGCGAGGAGTTGGTGCGTCGTGTTTTCGAATTTGCCAAAAACAGCGAGAACACCATTCTCGGGCAAGTGCGCAAAATGGGCGCCAGCCTAGACTGGAGCCGCTATGCCTACACGCTCGATGAAAAACGCAACCGCGCGGTCTTTACGGCATTTAAGCGCATGTTCGACGCCGCCCTCATTTATCGCGGCAACCGCATCGTCAACTGGGATCCAAAAGGGCAAACGACTATTTCCGACGACGAAGTAATTTATCAGGAAGAAAAAACCAAATTCTATTATCTGAAGTACGGACCCTTCACCATCGGCACCGCGCGGCCGGAGACCAAATTCGGCGACAAGTACGTGGTCATGCACCCCGACGA
Organism: Minisyncoccia bacterium; assembly: GCA_050730975.1. GTDB lineage: Bacteria > Patescibacteriota > Minisyncoccia > Phycocordibacterales > SBAW01 > JAKALC01. The sequence goes on along the minus strand of JBOHOA010000037.1, from coordinate 3,550 downwards.
CGCGCGCTACGCAGAATATCGCGACGGCCAAAAAATAGAACTTGAGTGGATAAACGGACCCATAACCGCGACCGTTGTCAAAGATGCAATTGTCGATATGGAATTCGGCACCGGCGTCATGACGATTACGCCATGGCATTCAAAAGAAGATTTCGAAATTGCCGAGCGGCACGGGCTCGACCGCCAGCAAATAATCGACCGGTACGGCAAGCTGCTTCCCATTGCGAACGAATTTGCCGGCATAAAAATCGCCGACGCGCGCGAAAAAATTGTCGAAAAACTAACAGCGAAAGGCTTGGTGGAAAAAATTGACGAAGCGTACGTGCACAACCTCGCCACGTCCGAGCGCACGGGCGCGGTCGTCGAGCCGCAGATAATGGAACAATGGTTCGTCGCGGTCGATAAGCCGTTTATTATTGCGCACTCCGAGATTCCGGGAATACCGAGCGGCAGCGAGACGACGCTGAAGCGTCTTATGCGCGCGGCGGTCGAGAGCGGCGCCAGCGGCATACCGCAGGAGGGTTTTCGAAATACGTATTTCCATTGGATAGATAACCTCTACGACTGGTGCATCAGCCGGCAAATATGGTTCGGCCATCGCATTCCCGTGTGGTATCGCGGAAAAGAAATTTACTGCGGCGTCGAGCCGCCCGAAGGCGAAGGTTGGACGCAAGACGAAGACGTGCTCGATACGTGGTTCTCCTCGGCACTGTGGACATTTTCGACGCTCGGCTGGCCGGAAGAGACATTCGATTTGCAGACTTTCCACCCGACCGCCTTCATGTCGCCGGCGTACGAGATCCTGCAGCTCTGGGTGTCGCGCATGATACTCATGAGCGCGTTCCATTTGGGACAAGTGCCGTTTAAAAAAGTGCTCATTCACGGACTCGTACGCGCCAAAGACGGCAGCAAATTCAGCAAATCGCTGAGTAACGGCGTCGATCCTCTGGACATGATAAAAAAATACGGCGCCGACGCGCTGCGCATGGGGCTCTTGGTCGGCGCACCAATCGGCAGCGACGTAAAATTCGACGAGAGCAAAGTGCGCGGATACAAACTTTTTGCGAACAAGCTCTGGAACATCGCGCGGTTCGTGCTTGAGGCAAATGAGGCGATGCCGGAAGAGACGCCGCTCAAAACCGTCCACCAACCTATCGATACATCAATACATGCGGCCTTGGAGGAATTAAAAAAAGACGTAACGCGGGATATGGAGGAATATCGCATCTATCTCGCCGCCGAAAAAACGTATCACTATATTTGGCACGAATTCGCGGATGTAATTCTCGAAAATAGTAAGCCAATACTGAATGGCGAAGACACGGCTGCAAAAGCGTCGCGTCAGGCATTGCTTATGGGCATTCTCAAAGATTCGCTGAAGCTGCTGCATCCCTTCATGCCGTTCATTACCGAAGAAATTTGGGGAAACTTGCCGGAAAGCAATCAGAACTTGCTCATGGTCGAGCGATGGCCTTCGTAAGGCTGATATACTATTCGAGTGAACGAAGAAGTTCTCACGGCTGTCTTGGGCAGCGTTATTCCGTCTTTGGTATGGCTCGCGTTCTGGCTTTTTGAAGATCGTTGCGAACCAGAGCCGAAGTGGCGCATTGTGCTAACCTTTCTTCTTGGCATGGCCGTGGTTGCGCTCGTGCTGCCCATTGAAGACGGGATTTATGCTGCGCTCGGCTATCCAAACCTTACCGAGGTGCCGCTCGCCGACATGGGTACCCTGTTGTTTGTGCTCTGGGCTCTGACCGAAGAGCTCGCCAAATTTGGCGCCGCGGCCATATTCGGCCTTATGAGTCGCGCGTACGACGAGCCGCTCGACGCGCTCATTTATATGATTACCGCCGCGCTCGGGTTTGCGGCCGGCGAAAACACGCTATACCTTCTCGGCACGCACGGCGGCATTGCGGCAAGCATCCTCGAGGGCGATTTACGCTTCGCTGGCGCGACGCTTTTGCATACGCTGGCTTCCGGAACCATTGGTTTATCTTTGGCGTTCGCGTTTTATCTGGAGCGGCGCTATCGCATCCTTATCGCCGCAGCAGGAGTTATCCTCGCCATTGCGTTGCACACGCTGTTCAACTTTTTTATACTTAACGTAAGCGCCGGCCAAGTTTTGTTAGTGTTCGTTCCGTTATGGCTTGGCATTGCGCTTATACTGCTTTTGACAGAGAGAATAAAAACACCTGAGCGCGACTATTGTTGATACTAAATTTATGGCAAAAGAAAAACGATCATTCTTCGAATGGCTCACCGGATCATCAGATCTCGGAGCCGAATATTCTTTTGACGACCTCGAAAGCGGCACTGCGTTCCCTATTCGCCGCGAAGTCGGAGAAAAACCGGCGCCGCAGACACCACCCGCGGCGCCGCACGCAATGCCGCACGCGTACGCCCCGCAAGCGCGCCCCATGCCGAGCGCGCCGCCGCAGATGGGACCGCGCACCATTGCCAACTCGCTCCCGTCGGAAGAACCCGAGGGCGAGCTCGCAGTTGACGTATACCAAACGCCTACGCATATCATCGTCAAGGCCATGATTGCGGGAGTTCGGCCCGATAATCTCGACGTTACCATTGCGCGCGACAGCGTCTCTATTCGCGGCAAGCGCGAACAGATATCAGAATCGAACGACGAACATTTTTATTATCAAGAATTGTACTGGGGCGCTTTTTCGCGCACTATCGCACTGCCGCAGGAGGTCGATACCGAGAGCGCCGAAGCCTCCGAGCGCCACGGGCTTCTCATCATCCGCCTTCCAAAGCTCGATAAGAGCCGCCAGATGAAGCTGAAGGTTCGGTCGAATTAAGCGCAATAGTAATCGAACCTATTTTGTGATAAAAATGGTGCTGGGCTTGGGTAGCTCAGTTGGTAGAGCGCTTCCCTGAAGAGGAAGATGTCGCCGGTTCGAGCCCGGCCCCAAGCACCCGCAATGCCTACTTGGCGTTTGTATGAGTTTGCGAAGGCAAATAGCGCTCGATGCCCTGAAATACATTGTAAACCGAGCCAACATACGGCGAGACGTAATAATACGAGGCTCCTATAACGCCGAGGATAACAAGCCAGTACAGGATCTGGAAAAAAAGCGACCAACGCGCGCCGCGGCGCATCTGCCGCATCATTTTATTGGTATCGGCGTTAATCGCCAAATCCTTTTCAACCAACTGCCTGAGTTCTTTTATCTCTTTTTCTTGTCCAGCATCCATATGCTACATTCTACCTCAAGCCCCCGTAGCTCAACGGATAGAGCAGTCCCGTCCTAAGGGAACGATTCGGGTTCGATTCCTGGCGGGGGCGCAGCAGTCAGCGGTCCGTTCATGTGTCCATGGAGCCTCGAGATCTGTCGGGGTTGGTTCACAACCAAGAGGGGTCGTCGTACGAAAACCGGAGAAATTCTCCGGCGTTTTCGGATAAGTTATTTTGCGGGAAAAATCAATCATCCCGCGGCAAGCGGAAACGTTACTTACGGTCATGACCGGATTCAAAGTAGGCTGCAGTGTTTGCACTTGATTGAAGGAAATGAGAATTTGTGTCTGTGCATCCAGC
>JBOHOA010000036.1:0-5896 GCA_050730975.1 Minisyncoccia bacterium | reverse complement strand
CATCATACGCGTTGTGGGGGGTGCGGACGACAGCCATGCCCTTCAGTGTATCTGAAAACCAACGGTTTTCAGACTTTCCTCAGCGGAGCCCCGCGGCAAGCCGCGGGGTAAGGGCTATCGCCAATATTTCTCTATATTTTGCTCGCGCTCGGCGTTTTGGGCGTGTTGGCGAAAGCCTGGAGTATCATCGTTATACTCGCGCATTTGAGCCCGGCGCTTCTCATTTCGCCGAGCCAAAATTTTTCCCTCGACATCGTTTCTACTATTGTGTACGCCGTGGCACTATGGGGCATCTGGCGGTTTAAAAAATGGGGAGCGGCTTTGGTGTTTGTCCGGCTGGCGTTCACTATCTTTCTCCAACTATTCATCTACCACTCGCTTTCGTGGCACCTCGCCGCCGGCTATACCGGGCTCGATAATTTGTACGCCGACATCTCCGGCGGCCTCACGTGGCTCATCGCGTTTGTCTGGCTCTGGAAATATTTTACGTAAAGAGGACGCGGCACAGTAGGCGCACGTGCCTGCGACAGTGGCCGCATTGAGTTATGGGCTTGGTCGCAATGTAAAAAGTTATTGGGTTGGAACAAGAAAACGACCTCTGCTTGTGCATTGGTCGCCGGTGCCTGAATCGGAGTTGTCAGCAGGTTTTACGCCCCTTGACACAGAATAGTTTTCATGTATAATCTATTCGGGTCCATTACCCTAGATAGGGTATGTTCTTCGCGGAGGAACAAATGAAAATGCTTTCAGTCGTGGCGACCTTGTTTTTATTGGTCGCCGCAAGCACAAGCGCTGTGGTCGCCCAACAATATCCGGGCACAAACTCCCGCGGAATTTTCGAAGGCATTTCCCCAAGAAGCCCTGCCGCAGAAGGTAGCGCGAACGTAAACTCCGCCTCTACAACAGGGGGTAATGCGATCAACGTTAACTCCGCAAACGGCGCAGTCAGCCCGTTCAATTCTGCAACCGGAAACACGAACTCGCAATCGGACCTCGGTCGAGCTCCGACAGCGATAGGAGCTCCGACTTGGTTGCCTCAGGGCTGGGTGGAGGAAATTCTACGAAGCCATTAGTTCTCTGCATCACAACGGTGCGACCCTCGCGGGCCGCACCGTTTTCTTTTTGTTCATTTTTTATAATGAAAATAATTTGCAACTCAAAACGACGTCTCTCGGGCCCTGAACAGTCGCGCAACCTGCGCGTTTTGGCGTATCAAATATTGAACACTTGTCATAATCTATTCCACCATTACTTCTGTCGCGTCGGGAAATGAATTGTATCCTTTGGCGCGCATGCTTGCACAATAGGCACCCGTATCATAGATGCGCACCTCGTCTCCGATTTCGGCTCGGTTTAACAATCTTCTTTCGATCTTCTCGGGCTTACCATGTACCGGCGTGAGTATGTCTCCGGATTCGCAATTGTGTCCAACGACTACATATTCGCGAAGCTCATTGCTCGCATTTACCACCTCAATCAGATGCTGCGCTCCATACAGCGTGCCGCGTAGAAAGTCATTCATTCCGGTATTGAGACGCAAAAACGTATGGCCATTCTTTCCGGTGTCAACGATATCATCCACATGCGCCACCAGCACTCCCGCATGCGCAATAAAGAACGTGCCCGGCTCGATTTCCAGGCAAAGTTCTCTGCCAGTGCGTTTGTAAAACGAGCCGAGCTTTTCCCCGAACACGGCCAGGACTTTTTCCATATCGGTTTCTTCTTCGTCGCCATACCGATGGATTTTGAACCCTCCGCCAATATCAAGAGAAGCGACATTCTCCATTTTTTCTGTAATGAGGAGCGAGGTATCCATTACCTTTCCCCAAACTGCCGGATCGGCGCCGGAACCGATGTGTATATGAAGCCGGTCGATCGCCACACCGTAAGAGCGCGCAAGCTCCAATATTTCCGGCACATATTCATGCCAAATGCCGAAACTGGCATTAATCCCGCCGGTGGTCGTTCTATTAGTATGGCCGCTCCCAATGGCAGGGTTAATGCGTACGCCGACCGCAGGCGGATGGGTTTTGATTTCAATAAAAGTTTTTAGCTGATTCAAGGACGTAGCAACAAAAAGCACTCCCGCATCAAGCAACTCCGCTAGGTTGTCCGGCAACTGCTGTGATGAAAGAGAAATTTTGCTACCTTCTACCCCTTGTTTCAGTAACTCGGCTGCTTCGTAGCCAGAACTGGCATCAAAGTGTACGTCGGCCTCACGTATCATTTGTATAATTTCCGAATATGGATTCGCCTTTACGGCATAGCGAATAACCAACCCGTAAGGAGCAGATAATTTTTTTAAATATTCAATGCGATCTTTTATCTTGGATCGGCTGTATTCGTAGCGAGGTACATTCATAAAATGTATTGTATAGCCATTTTATCAGAAATGCTTTTCAATAAACGCTCTGCCTGAACCCGACTTTAGATACTTCTCAAACGCAAAAGCTTTGTGCTTGTCTTGAAAAGCAGTATACGAAATTAATTTGATTGGTCGTCGATTTTTTGTTGCGGGGACATAACCTTTTGTATGACGCTCAACTCGATCTTGTGAACTACCCTGCGCCAAGAGCGCGGGGCGTCAGAGCTCGAAGCGTTTGAGCTGGGGGAGGTCTTTGGCCCTGCCTTGGTTGCGGATGTAGTTTTCAATCACGATTTTGCTTACTCTGCCGGATATCGTTGCAATATAGTAGTCGTCGGTCCAGAATTCTCCGCATATCTTGATCTGATTCCTTTATCCGCTCATGGTACCCGGGGTGAGCCCATGCATCCCTGCGGTCTCTGCCGCAGGGATGCATGGGCTCGGTCTTAACATTGTCGTTCGCGAGGTGCGACCAATTATAGGCATAGTCCACGGTGGCACCATGTTCAGCCAATCACTCTGGTCTCGCCGATTTTCATAGTCGAGAATTCTCGCGGCGGCACGCGTAGCGCGCTGCGCTCCTTTGCCAAAAGCATCGGGGGTTCGCCGAGCGGTTCTTGCGTCAGTTTGAATACGCCCCAATGCATGCCGATAGAGTGCCTGGCACCGATTTCTTTGTGAATTTCAAGCGCCTCGCGCGGGTCGATATGGTACCTGGCGAACAGTTGCCGGGGATAGTACGCGCCTATCGGTATGAGCCCGATATCAATACGGTCGAATCGCTTTCCAAGCTCTTTGAAATACTCCGCGTGGTATCCGGTATCGCCCGCAAAGTAAACCGTGCCGGCAGGAGTTTCGATGACGTATCCACCCCAGCCCACGTCTTTTTCGCTTCTGAAGAGCCGTCTCTTCGACCAGTGCTTTGCAGGCACCGCGTGGATCGTAATGGTCTGCAGCGCCGTATTATTCCACCACGGTAATTCGACGACGTTTGCTATGTGTTCATTTTTGAACCACGCACCCACGCGCATGGGGACGATATACCGCGGCGCGTTGCCGAGGCGCAGGATGGTAGGGCGATCCATATGATCGTAGTGGGTGTGGCTTATAAGTACCGCATCGATGTGCGGGAGATCTTCAAATCGAATGCCCGGCCGCGCATGCCGCTTTGGCCCGAGCCAGACGGGCGAAGCGCGCTCGCTCCATATGGGATCGGTAAGGATGTTCATGCCGGCAGCTTGGATAAGAAACGTAGCGTGCCCGATCCATGTGAGCTGGATTCTTTTGGGATCAGGATTTTCAATACGTGCCGTGTCAGGAGTGCCGTATTCGGGTAGATAGGGAAGAGCGCTGCTTCCGGTGTATGAGGCTCCAAACCGCCAGGTAAGAAATGTTCTGAGGATAGACATACCATAAGTATAATCGGTTGCTATTGGCTAAAAGTTAGAATGACCCTTTCAAAAAAATGAGGTATCAATGAAGAAAAGGAGTATAGTGAGGCCACGGTCATGGGCCTGCATAGTGGCACACGATCCGGGCTATGTGAGTTATGGGAGGCGGCAAGAAGAATCCAACCTTTGCGGCCAGAGAGGGTGATTTCTCAAAGGGTCTCGAGAGACCGAGACGCGTTCGAGAATCAAATACTTCCCATTTTATTAATTATCGAACGACATCGCGGCGAACAGGGTAGTAATGCCGAAGGCAAGACAGGACATAATATGTTCTTCAGCCAGTGTCATTATTATATCAATGTTACTCACCAGCCTTGTGTCTTCGGACACACGTCGTGCGCACAACCCAGGTTGGTTGCGCATGCTGTCTAGAAGACCTAGATTGAGAGGCTTTCTTATTTTCTAATATAAATAAACTAAAGGATGCTATGGCCAACATGCAAGTGACCCCATTTGTCTTCTTTTCGGGCAATTGCAGAGAGGCTATGGCCTTTTATCAGAGTATTTTGGGAGGCTCACTCATAATGAGCACCTATGCCGAAGAGATGCGCGACCAAGCCCCTGAAGGATGGGGCGACAAAATTGCGTATGCCGCCCTCAGTATCGGCAACTCATGCTTGAAGGCATGGGACTCAAAAATAGCCAATGCTGAAGCGCGGAAGATAGAGTTGGAGATTTCGGGCGATGATGAACAGAATCTTCGAGAGATATTTGACAAGTTGTGCGAAGGAGGGAAAGCAAAGCACTCTATCGAGAAGCAGTATGGGGGTGATCTTTCAGGACGTCTGTTCGACAAATACGGTCTCGATTGGATCATTACCATACATAAAAAGTAGCAATCATCCGAATGACGAAAGCATGCCGCAGGGAGCGCTGACGTGTTCACGGGAGACGCTCGCCATCAGCTTATCGATAGTGCTCCTGGGCTTCAGCCAAATTCGTGGGCTGTGATCTACAGCAATCCCTTCTCGGGCATTCTCTACGACGCGGTTGCGTACTGCATTGCACTGAAACCAGTGTCTTAGATCTCAAAACATCTGTGAAATGAGAGACCGTCCAAAACACCCTTAGATGGTCTCGCTAGTCTCGTCTCATTGTTCGAGCGCGATTTTCTTGTCCTTCAAGAATAATTTGCTCTGGAGGCACCCAAGCAGTTCGCGTTTCTCAACCAAGGTCCCTTCTTGCAGCAGGCACTTCGGATACCGATTCTCATCGGACTCACGTGGCACGAATGGCGATATCTGCCGCCGGATAATACTGCCAGCGGCCGATTGAGAACGAATACTTGCGTTTAAGCCGCGAGTCGACGCTGTAGTAGCGCCACGACTTGCCGAGCCACAGCGTGAGGTGGAGCATAAAATAGATAATCGCGGCGCCGATGTAGGTAGAGCCGGCCATGTATGGGCCGCCGAAGCTTTCGGCCGTCGACCAGATGACGAGCGGCAACAAAATCTTGGGTACCGCCCACAAGTCTAGCAGATTCAATCAAAAATGCGGATGAACACTGAGAGACGCGATAATTAAAAATTCGGGCAAGTAATGGTTAAATACAGTCATGGCCGCACAGAAGCGCGTGAAGCCGGTCCTATACACCATCGGCCATTCGACGAGGTCGCTCGCCGAATTCAAGGAATTGCTGCGGGTTTTCGAAATAAAGACCGTCATCGATATACGTTCGATCCCGAAATCGAGGCATAACCCGCAGTTCAGCGCGGCGCGACTCAAGCGGTCGCTCGAAGCCGGAGGGTTAGGGTATGTTTGGATAGAACGCCTCGGCGGCTTGCGCCACGCGAGAAAAGATTCAATAAATCTGGGTTGGCGTAACGTCTCTTTCCGAGGCTATGCCGACTACATGGCCACGCCAGAGTTCGCGGACGGCTTAAAAAAGCTCATGCGTCTCGCGCAGAAAAAGCCGACCGCCATCACGTGCGCCGAAGCGGTGCCGTGGCGCTGCCATCGCTCGCTCATTGCCGACGCGCTCGGAAAGCAAGGCTGGAGCGTCCGCCATATCATCAGCAAAACAAGCGCACCGCCTCATCGGTTCACGCCGTTTTTAAAAATGAGGCATGGCATCCTCACC
>JBOHOA010000035.1:0-8216 GCA_050730975.1 Minisyncoccia bacterium | reverse complement strand
GTTGAATTTTATGACCACACCCTCGACCGGATCGCCTTTGGCATATTTTTTGCCGGCCTCGATCCACGGATTCTCTTTGAGCTGTTTTATGGAGAGCGAAATCTTGCCGTCTTTGATGTCGATTATTTTGACCTTCACCGGATCGCCGACGGAAAAGAAGTGCCGCGGATTATCGACCAGACCCCAGTCAATCTCGGAGATATGCACCAAGCCCTCAAGGCCTTCTTCGAGCTTTACGAAAATGCCGAAGTCGACCATGCCGGTAACCTCGCCGTTCACCACGTCGCCGACTTCATACTGCGACGCGATTTGGCGCGCCTCTTTTTCTTGCTCGCCTTTTTCGGAAAAGATGAGTTTGCCTTCCTTCGGCGCGGCGGAAATAATGGTCACCGTAAGCGGCTGGCCCACGAGCTTGCGCAATTCTTCGAGGATGCGATCCTTGTCGCCATCTTCGACGCGCGGATAGTGCTCGGGTTTCAGTTGCGAGGCCGGCAGAAAGCCCGCGAGCCCTTGCCACTCAAGGATGAGACCGCCTTTGTTGGCCTCTTTTATCGGCAATTGAAACGGTGTCTTGTGCGCGAGCGCTTCTTCGGCCTCGGTCCAGATGATGGCCTGGCGCGCCTCCTTGAGCGAGAGCTCTATATAACCGTCTTTGGTATTCGTCGCAATAACTTTTGCGGCGATTTTATCGCCAATATTGACGCGTTTTATTATTTCGCGCGCGTTCAAATATTCGCGTCCGTAAATGATGCCCGTGCCCCACGGCGGCAAATCGACATAGAGCCGGGCCCGGTCAAGCGCAATAACCGATCCCTCGACAATGTCGCCGTCGTGCGGCGGCTCGGCTATCGACGGCAGGAATGTGGCCATCACGCTGCTTTTAAATTCGCCCGGGACGAGATTTTCTTCGTCGTTATGAACTTTTTTTTCGGTAACTGCCTGCATGGTATAAAACGCGAAAGGCCGGCGGTTTTCGGCTCGGTCGTGGCAATCGGTGGCCGAAGGTTACCGCCAGGCATTGATTAATAATCGCCCTGCGAACGCACTGCTACTTATAAATTATATAGTACGAAACGGATTTGGACAAGTTTGCTACAATAGCAGCTAATGCGTCTGAAGTCGCTCGAAATCTCGGGGTTCAAGTCGTTTGCGCGCAAGACCACGCTGCAGTTCGACGCGAGCATCACGGCCGTGGTTGGGCCGAACGGTTCGGGGAAGTCTAATGTCGCCGAAAGTTTGCGCTTCGCACTCGGCGAGCAGTCGATGAAGTCGATGCGCGGCAAACGCGGCGAAGACCTCATTTGGAATGGCGCGGGAGATTCGCCGCGCGCGAACCGTGCGGCGGTAAAAATCGCTTTCGACAACGCCGATCGCGCGTTTAATTTGGATTTCGACGAAGTCGCCATCGAGCGCGCGGTAGGACGCGACGGCAGCAACGATTACCTGCTCAATGGTTCGCGCGTACGCCTGCGCGACATTGCCGAGCTCCTTGCGCGCGCCGGCGTGGGCGCGTCGGGGCACTACATTATCTCGCAAGGCGAGGCGGATCGCGCCCTGTCGGCTTCGCCGCGCGAACGCCGCGCCATGATGGAAGACGCGCTCGGGCTTACTGCTTATTTATACAAGCGCGAAGAAGCCGAGAAAAAACTCGAGAAAACCGCCGAAAACATGCGCGAGGTCGAGGGTCTCCGGCGCGAATTAAGCCCGCACCTGAAATTTTTATCCGCACAGATGCGAAAAATCGAAGAGAGCCGCGCGCTGCTTCAGGAACTGCAAACGCACTACCTCGATTACCTCGCGCGGGAGCATGTTTATATATCTGAAACAAAAAAGCGCCTGCTTGCCGAGCGCGAAGCGCCGGAGTGCGAGCGGCGGGAAGTTGATACCCGCATTGCCGAGCTCACCCGCGCGGTCGAAACCAAAGCCGGGCACGACGGCGATGCCCGGCACGTGGCCGGACTTGAGCAGACGCTGTCGGGGTCGCGGCGCGAGCGCGAGCGACTTTCGCGCGAACTCGGACGCATCGAAGGAGAACTTGCCGCCGCAAATGCGGTGCGCGAAACCGCGGGAGACGTTCCGCGTTCGCGCGCGCTTTTATTCGCGCACGACATCATTGCGACACTTCAGGAGCAGGAGCACGCGAACGTTTCCGCACTAAAAGAAATGGTGCGCGTCGTGTTAAGTCGGGCGCGTGAGTTTGTCGCGAGCCTCGGCATGGAAACGGAAAAATCGGCGGCAGAAACGCTGCAGGCGCTCAAAGAGCGCAAGCAAACCCTCGAGCGCCATCTCGAAGCGACGCACGCGGCCGAAGAAGCAGCTATGCGTGACATTCATGCAGCGCGCGCGGCGTTAGACAAAGAAAAAGATGCGGGCCGCGCTGCCGAACGGGAACTTTTTGCCGCGCTATCGCGGCGCAGTGAACTCGAATCCGCGTTGGCTGCCGTGGCGCAGCGCCAATCGCTTTTGGCGAGCGACACGGCGCTTCTCGAAGAACAAATTCGCGACGCAGTCATGCTTGCGCCTGAGGCCGCCCGCGGCTTCGAGCAGTATTCGCCGCTCAATGATGAGAGCGAACCGATTCCGGTCGCCGAGATGCTTGCCGAAACCCGCGAAGCGCAGCGCGAGCGCCTGCGCCGCCTCGAGCGGCTAAAAATCCGCGCCGAGGAATCGCTCGGCAGCAGTGCCTCCGAAATTGACCGCGAGCACGCCGAAACCCGCGAGCGCGATGAATTTCTCGCGCGCGAGCACGCCGACCTTAGCGCTTCCTGCGAGCAACTTCGCACGCTCATTGCGGAAATCAGCGAGACGCTCGACACGCGGTTTCAGGAAGGAATAGGCAAGGTGGGCGAACAATTCTGCGCATTTTTCAAGTTGTTGTTTGGCGGCGGCGACGCGCGCCTCTCGCTCGTGGCCCCCGGAAAAACCCGCGGCCGGTCTCTCGCCGGATCGAACGAAGATGATGATGAAGAAAATGACGATGTCGAAGCGGGTATCGAGGTTTCTATTTCGCTGCCGCACAAGCGCGTGAAAGGCCTTCACATGCTCTCAGGCGGCGAGCGTTCGCTGGTCTCGATAGCGCTCATTTTTGCCATGAGCCAGGTTAATCCGCCGCCGTTTCTTATTCTCGATGAGACCGACGCGGCTCTCGACGAGGCCAACTCGCGCCGCTATGGCGATATGCTGGAGCGGCTCGCGCACTCCTCGCAGCTCATTGTTATCACCCACAACCGCGAGACCATGTCGCGCGCCGGAATTCTCTACGGCATCACCATGGGCCGCGACGGCATATCAAAGCTCTTATCGGTAAAGTTCGAAGAAGCGGTTGCGGTTGCAAAATAGTTTCGAGTCTTCGCAATTCACACGTGTCGTGATTGCCTATGTACTTGTTATGCGCTATATCTAAAATAATTCCGCGCTTGTAAAAGTCGGGCGGAAGAGGTCTACCAAGGGGGAATGAATGACAAACAAGTTCTTTGACGGAAGAGAATGGCCGGTGGATGAAGGAGAGGAACGTTTTGCGCCAAGTGCGCCGGGAGAGATCGCGAGGCTTATGGGCATGCCTCAGCCGCATCTCGGTATCGTCAGATCAGAGGGGATTGGGCATACCAATATGATAAACTAAGTGGCCACATTTTCCGTTGGCCCAAAGACGCTGCAACGTCTGAAGGAGGGAAGTGGTGCATGACCATGAGGTGCCGCCTTCTGTCCTCAAAATTATTTTTGGCCGCTAACCAAACCAAATTCCAGCTGCCGGCTCGTAAGATCGGCAGAAAGAAGCTTCACGCGCACGGCATCGCCGAGCGCGTATTTTTTTCCGCGACGCTCTCCCACCAGCGCATATTTTTTCGCCTCATGCGTATAATAATCGTCCTTGAGATTCGCGATGCGCACCAGCCCTTCGGCGCCCGTCTCATTTTCTTCGACATACAAGCCCCATTCCGTAACGCCGGAAATGGTGCCGTCGAATTCCTGGCCGACTTTTGGCGTCATATATTCAACTTGTTTGTACTTAACGCTCTCGCGCTCGGCGTCGGCAGCGCGCGCTTCCTGCTCGGAGGCGCTGAGGCAAAGTTTTTCGAGTCCAACATATTCTCCGTGCGAAATCGGCGCGTCGCCCAAATGTTCTACCAACAGCCGATGTACGAGCACGTCCGGATACCGGCGAATGGGCGATGTGAAGTGCGTGTAGTATTTAAAGGCGAGGCCGAAGTGGCCGATGTTTTTGGTGGAATACACCGCCTTGGCCATGCTCCGAAGCGTCGCGGTTCGGATTAACTGCTCTTCCGGCGTACCTTTTATATCGCGCAGCAATTTCTGAATGTCATGCGCCGAAACCGAGATCTGGTTTTGTTTTTTTTCGTTTCCGAACTCGTAGCCGACCGCGCGCACAAACGTCGCCAATTCTTCGATTCGGTCTTCTTTTGGCTTGTCGTGGATGCGATATACGAACGCGAGACGCGATTCGGGAACATCCTTCGTCCGTTTTGCGACAAAAGCGGCGACCTCGCGGTTCGCAAGCAGCATAAATTCCTCGATGAGGAGATTGGTTTCGATGCGTTCTTTGCGATGAATCGCTGTCGGTTTTCCTTCCGAATCGAGCGTAAAAGAAAATTCGTTGTCGCCAAAGTCGATGGCGCCGTTTTTTTCGCGATCCGTGCGCAACGTCCGCGCCAAGTCGCGTAAAATCGTGAGTTCGGGCAAGAACGCAGCGTTCGAAACTTTCGAATCCGAGCTGAGTTGCGAACTGTGAGTTTTGTCTAGCATTTCTTGCGCCTCTTCATAGGTGAAGTGCTTGTCCGAGCGGATAATCGTGCGCACAAAGCGCCGCTCGAGTACCCGCGCGTTTTTGTCCATTCTAAAAATCGCCGAGAACGCAAGGCGGTCTTCGCCTTCTTTGAGCGAGCAGACATTTCCGGACAATTCTTCGGGCAGCATCGGAATAGTCGCGTCGACCAAGTACACGCTCGTGCCGCGTTTTATTGCTTCTTCGTCAAGCGCGGAACCTTCGCGGACAAAAAACGAGACATCTGCAATATGCACGCCGATTTCGTATTCGCCTTCGGATAATTCGCGCACCGAAAGCGCGTCGTCGAAGTCCTTGGCGCTTTTTGGATCGATGGTAAACGTTACGCGGTCGCGAAAATCCTCGCGTGCACCCGCCAACTTCGCGGTATCCAATCGTACCTCAAGATTTTCAGGGTCGGACTTTGCAGCATTCAGCTTCACGGCATTCCTGACTTCATTGGCGATCACGGTTGCGTGGTTCTTTTCAATTTCTTTTGCTTCGGCTGCAACTTCGGCGGGGAATTTCGTCGCGAACCCATGTTCAAGGACTATTGCGTTCATTTCCACACGATGCCCGCCGGCTTTGCCGAGCACCTCAGTAATTTCTCCCATCGGATCCGCCGTACCATCGAACGAAACGAGCCGCACCACTACTTTCTCGTTTTCCCCGTAGGGCTTAGTAAATTCCACATTGATAGGACGATAAAACCGCGCGTCGTCCGGCACCGCAACGAGCCGCTCGGCGTTTTCTCCACCTGAGCTATCGCGGTCGCCGAGTCGTGCCGGCTTGAGCGTGCATACGAATTCTTCCCGCGCGCGGTTCATAATTCTCACCACCTTGCCATGAGGCCGCAATAATGTCGCGGCAAGGCCTCGCCTTGCCGTAGGCATGGTGATGCTAGTTATCTCCACCTCTACTTCGTCGCCATTGAGCGCGCCGTGCAGTTCTTCGGTTTCTATTGCGATATCAGCCACGGCCGCGCCTTTCGAAGTTTCGGCAGAGTATGGCAAATAACCCGTTCCGCGGCGGGTTATTTCTATGATGCCAGAGACTTTTTTATTCGGTCCTCTTTTCGCGGAGCTTAATTGACCTTGCATTATATTGATTTTTATGATATCAAATAGCGACCTGTTCCACAAGCAGAAGAGCAACCTCTTGATTCGCGGTTGTTAAATCAATCCCGCCCCCTTCCACCCAGGCGTTTTTGATGCTGCTAAAAAATCCAGCTAATTTTGATGACCAGACAATGTCCACAGGCCGCGATACTTGCCCCCTGTAAGTAGATATATAGGATCTATAATTGATGCGACTCGTGGCTCCGTCGGAGATACCGGAGGCGGTGCGTAATGCACGGGAAGTAATTTTATATGCGACGATTTATTGTATTACTCGCAGGTGCATCCGCGTTCGTACTACTTCCTTCTTTTGCCCATGCAATAGTGCTGCCAAGCGTTAAGGTAGATAACTTACAACTCTCTACCGCCACCTCTTCTGCAGGTAGCGTTATCATGGGTTCCTTCTCGATCGACAATCGCGACAGCGCGGTACAGAACGATCTTGCCTATGAAGTAAAGCTGCTAACCAGCGACGACGAGCAGCTACTGTACTCAACACCTACCCGCTACACCTTTCGCTTCAGCCCGGGGCATCCGCATCTGAACACTTAAATTTTACAGTGCCTCAAAGTGCTGCAAGCGGGCAATATGATTTGATGGTGCGGGTCGTGAATGGCCAAGGAGTAGAGCTTGGTTGGGATGATGTCAGCCTCGGGATTGTTGGCGGAGGATCCATGCTGACGATTTCGAATCAGCAAATACTCGACGCGCGCCATACTCTGCAAGGTCCGCTCGCCGGCCCTACCTTCGCACCGGGCGCTTCGCCAAGCGCCACCTTTATGGTCGCAAATCCGGCAGCCAATGCAATTACTGCAGTGCCGGACATCACGGTATACCTGCGCACCGAACAAGGCACCGAGGTCGCGCACGCAACTTCAAGCGTGATAACCATCCCTGCGCATAGCGATAAAAAAGTAACGCTATCGCTTCCGGCGCAGACAACTCCTGAATCGTACCTCGCCAAAGTCGTTCTTCTTAATGCCGAAGGTCAGCCTGCGTCCGGCATCGTGGAATTCCGGTATGTGGTGGCCGGCATGAGCGGTAAAATTCAGTTCATTTCCGTTTCGCCGGCACAAAACGGCCAGTACTGCGGCGCTTTGCCATTGAGCGTGTCGTACTCAGGCCCCGCGGATGGAGCCACAACGACCGGCATGCGTCTTGTGCTTTCGGCTCATGATGCAAAGGATGGAGCGCTTGGCAGCACGACGCAGACGCTCAGCAGCTCATATGGCATTGTCAACCTATCTATTCCGCTATCGCACTGCGTCACACAGGCAAATATTCAGGGCACGCTCACCGATAGTGCGGGCAATACGCTCGACACGTACGGGGTATCGTTCGGTACTTCAACCTATATGGCGGCCGGCATCCATACGTTCGCCGGCAACGTGCTCTACCTCGCACTCGCCATCATCGCCCTCCTTATTGCCATCGCCATATATGTACAGTTCCGCCGAGGAGCTATCTTTTTCCTTGCATTAGCTATTCTCGGCACAGCTGCTTTCTTTTCCTTCCATAACGCGGCTACTGCATATACTCAAGACCAACAGTTCGTAGAGCTTAATGATATTCTCACCACTTACGGTCCTTCAGGAATAATAGGACAAGGGCCTGGTATGATATATTTTTATTGGAATAGCCCTGACGTTGGATCTACCGTAAGGCCTGGCGACATAATTCAAGATATAAGTTTCAGCTACGATGATTACATTTGCGTAAATGCAGCAGACTCTTATACTCTGCACGTATACTGGGCCGATGCAAACGGCAACAATCTCGGCACTATCGAAAATTTCACTGGAGCCGATCTGCTTCATCACGACCATTTTGAAGTTCCAATCAGTATACATAATGTGCAGGTGCCACAAGATGCACCCTCTGGCTCTATCGAAATCCGGGTAAAGCTAGTTATGAATGCGATCGAAGGATATTTTGACGGGACTTATTATGATGGTCCGGGATATTATTCAATAGATAATTTTGATGGTTATGCTCAGCTACAAGTTGATGCAAATCAACAAGATAATCCGCCTCCAACGGCGAGTATTTGGGCGGAATCAGCAGATATTCCTGCAGGGGATATGGATTCTATTGACTGGTCCTCAACCAACGCTACCGCCTGCACAGGCACTGGCTTCTCAACTGATAATCAAACCTCAGGCTCAAAGAATGTTTCTCCAACTGAGACCACTACGTACTCAGTAGCCTGTTCAGGCTTAGGAGGTTCAGCAAACGATTCTGCAACCGTGACGGTAAATAACCCCATTCCCACCGCCACCCTCACCGCCAACCCAACCTCCATAACCTCAGGAAAC
>JBOHOA010000034.1:0-9672 GCA_050730975.1 Minisyncoccia bacterium | reverse complement strand
GTGTATGGCAAACGAAGTGGGCCGCGCCAAGCTCATGCGTGACCTCCTCTTTACCGACGCCGAGCGACCGATTGTGGCGCAACTTTTTACCTCGCACGCGGAACATATAGAGCGAGCCGTCGTGCTCGCGCGAGGGCTCGGATTCGACGGCGTCGATATCAACATGGGTTGCCCGGACCGCGCGATAGAAAAGCAGGGTGCGGGCGCCGCGCTCATAAAAAATCCGGCGCTCGCGCAAGAACTAATTGCTGCTGCAAAGCGCGGTGCGAATGGTTTACCCGTTTCCGTCAAAACTCGGCTCGGTTACAATCGCGACACGCTCGAAGAATGGCTGTCCGCGCTAATTGCCGCAGAACCTGCGGCGGTAACCATTCACGCGCGTACGCGCAAAGAAATGTCAAAAGTCCCGGCGCAGTGGGAGCGCATCGCTCGTGCCGTAAAAATCCGAGACGGACTGAAGTCGAGCGCGCTCATCATTGGCAATGGCGATGCGCACGATGTCGCGGACGCGCGCGAGAAGGCGCTGGCCTCGGGCGCCGACGGTGTCATGCTCGGCCGCGCGATCTTCGGCCGGCCGTGGTTGTTTGCGGATCCGCATCGGCAAGGAGTCGCCTTAGCTCAGGACTCCTCAAGGCGACACCTTGCCGATGCGGGCGACCTTGCACCCGAAAAGCGCCTCCGCGTCGCCGTCGAGCACGCAAAATTGTTCGAAGAACTACTCGGCGACATAAAAAATTTCGCCATCATGAAAAAGCACTTCAAGGCCTACGTCGAAGGATTCGACGGCGCCAGGGAATTGCGGATGCAGCTCATGGAAACCGAAAACGCAGCCGAGGTTGAGAAGCGCATCGAAGCGTTTTTGGCGAAGTGAATTGCGTTCTTTATTCTTCATACGTTATCCGGTATTCTTGACGCATGTCCGAGCAAACTTTTCTTCTTGTCCTTTCGACTATCCTCGTCGTCGTCATTGTCGTGATGCTGGGATCTCTTTCTGCGGCACTTTGGCAGCTGGTGCGCATTTTGCGCGAAATTTACGGTATCGTGCGAAACGTTCATGCCGGCTCCGAGGCACTCTCGGAGGATCTTTCGAATATCCACGGCAAGGTTAGGCGCGGCGTCGCCGCTGCAGCCGCCGGCCTCGGCGCTCTTTCGCGTCGCAAGCGTTCTTCCGAATCCGAATCGGAGGAATAGTGGATATCGCTCTATGCGGGTATGCGATAATGGCAGAGCATTTAGTCATTCATAAACAGTAAACAGCATGGCAAACAGCAGTCAACGAACAGGGGTGGAGGTTGTGGCAGGGGTGGGCGCAGCGCTCGCGGCAGCGGCCGGTGCGTACTGGCTCTACGGGGCAAAGGATGCCAAGCGGCATCGTAAACTAGCAAAGAGCTGGATGCTCAAGGCGCGTGCGGAGGTGATGGAACAGGTAGAAAAAGTTGGCAATCTCAATCGGCAGCAGTATATGGACATGGTCGACAAAGTAGTTGCCGGCTACAGCGCGGCCAAGGGCGCGTCGGAGCCGGAGCTCGCGAAACTCACGCGCGATTTGCGCAGCGCTTGGGCGCATATGAACGCGGGCGTTTCCAAAGGCACAAAAGCCGCAGTGAAGTCCGGTCGCTCGAAGAAAAAAGCGGCCAAGAAGTCGCGGCGGTAGAGAGGCAAGACGTGTCGCACAAGTCCGCCGAAGGGCGGATTTTTGCGTTGTCATATATAATCCGAACATGGAACATACTTCTTTATATAGAAAGTACCGCCCCGCGACCTGGGAGGACGTTCGCGGACAAGACGAGATAGTTGCAGTGCTCAGAGCGGCGATAGAAAAAGGCGCGCCCGCGCAGGCGTATCTTTTTGCCGGCAGCCGCGGCACGGGCAAGACGTCGACCGCGCGCATTCTCGCGCGCGCGCTTGGCACAAGTGAGAAGGATCTCTACGAAATGGATGCGGCGAGCAACCGCGGTGTGGACGACATTCGCGAGCTGCGCGATGGCGTTGCGACGCTGCCGTTTGATTCCAAATACAAAGTCTACATCATCGACGAAGCGCACATGCTCACCAAGGAGGCGTTTAACGCGCTCCTCAAAACGCTGGAGGAGCCGCCGGCGCATGTCATTTTTATTCTTGCGACGACCGAGCTCGACCGCATGCCCGAGACCATTCAGTCGCGCTGCCAAGTGTTTCGGTTCAAGAAGCCGTCGACTGAAATCCTCAAAGCCGCAGTTCTCGACGTTGCCAAAAAAGAAAAGGCGACGCTCTCGCCCGCGAGCGCCGAGCTTATCGCCATTATGGGCGACGGCTCGTTCCGCGATACGCTCGGCATCCTGCAGAAAGTGCTCACAATCTCCGGCGACAAGAAATTATCCGACGAAGAAGCGGCGCGGGTCGTGGGTGCGCCGCCCGCGAGCGAGGTAAACGCGTTTCTCACGGCGCTCGCGGGTAAGGATGTCGGCGCGGCGCTCGAATCGTTCAGCCGATCGCTCGCGGGCGGCGCAGAGCCAAAGACGTTCGTTCTCCTTGTCATCAACAAAGTGCGCGCGATACTGCTTTTGCGATTCGCTCCGAGCATGGAAAAACAAATCGCCGAACAGTTCGGGCCGGAGGATTTTGTGCTCCTTCAAACCCTCGCCAGCAAAGACGGCGCCGCAATCAACGCTTCGCTGCTGGCCGAACTCCTAACCGCGCTCATCGACATGAACCACGCGCCCATTCCCGCAATTGCGCTTGAGCTCGCGCTCTACCGCGTGTCCGGCGAAAAATAATATGGCAAAAGAAATCTATTTTGTGCGGCACGGACTCACCGAATCCAATATCGCCAATCGCGTACAAGGATATGATGACCCGCTTTCGGAAGAAGGGAAGCGGCAAGGAGCGTTTTTGGCCGAGCGCCTGAGCCGCGTTTCGTTCCAAAAATTTCTTTGCAGCGACATGCTGCGCACGCGGGAGACGGCGACTCTGGTCGCCAAGAGAACCGGCCACGAAGTAGAATTCTCGCCACTGTTTCGCGAGATAGAGCGGCCCTCTTCTTTTGTCGGCCGCCCAAACACGGATCCGGATTTCTTAAACTTTTTACGCGAAAAGGAAGAAAAAGCAGCTACTGATCCTCACTGGACATACGAGGACGAAGAGAGCGTCGCCGAAGTAATCGAGCGCACCCATCAAGCGTTTGACTACGCCGCAGAGCAACCGGCCGATGCGGTGCTCGTCATGTCGCATGGCAATTTTTTGCGCAAAATGGCCATGGCGTTAATGCTTGGCGAGGATGCCAACAAACACTGGACGGAGCAGCATTCATTTTTGAGCGCTTCCAACACTGGCATCACGCTATACCGTCGCTCCGATTCCGTCCGATATCCCTGGCAACTCATCACCTGGAACGACCACGCGCATTTGGGATAATTGTTCGCACAGGTGTTTGAACCGCGGCTGATGGGATAGTACACTGTAATGATGGTTCGATATGAAAACTAAAGAGAGTGAAAGAGAAAGGGCGATATTGCTTCGAAGGAGCGGTTATACGTATCGACAAATTCTAGTCGAAATTCCGGTTGCGAAATCAACATTGTCAGTATGGTTGCGCAGCGTCTCGCTTTCCAAACGTCAACGACAGAAAATTGCACAAAAGAGATTGGATGCGGGATTGCGCGGTGCATATATGCGAAAGCAGGCAAGGATCTCAAATTCGGCTGCGCTCATTCAAGAAGCCTCAAAGCAAGTGCCTACGTTGAGAACGAGAGAATTATGGCTTATCGGGGTCGCGCTGTATTGGGCAGAAGGCTCGAAAGAAAAAGAATATTACCCAGGATCACGGGTTCAACTCGGAAATTCAGATCCAAACATGCTTCGATTTTTTCGACAGTGGCTACTTCAATGTGCGAAGGTACGAGAAGAAGATTTGATTTATGAATTATATATACATGAATCGTCCCGACGCCGCTTAAAAGAAGTCAAGCAGTGCTGGTCGAAGCGTCTTGCGATCCCAATCTCTGAGTTAAACAGGGTATATTTCAAAAAGAATAAAAAAGCTAGTAATAGAAAAAATACTAAAAATGGGTATTATGGCCTAGTGCGTATTACCGTGCGGGGAAGTAGTAGGCTTAATCGGAAGATTCAAGGGTGGATCAATGGTATAAATACGCAGCATTGGGGGATCGTCTAATGGTAGGACAAGTGCCTTTGGAGCACTGAATGAAGGTCCGATTCCTTCTCCCCCAGCCAACTCGAGCCAGGTTATCCCGCCCGATACGCGTCATTTCTTTTGAGTGGTTTCTGCGAGATAATGAGTCATATGGAACGGCAGGAAATCATCGAAATCGCGGTCGGTCATTCTCATGACGAAGTTCAATCGGTTGAACAAATAACCGGCAAAGGACAAGTAAACGAGATTAGTCTCGTGACGACCGTTACAAACGCAAAGTATGTTTTGCGCGCTGATCCGAATGAATCAACTATAGAGAGGTTTAATAAGGAGAAATGGTGCATGGAAACGGCGAAAGCTGCAGGAATATTGGTGCCCGAAATCCTTGACGTTAGCCTCACTAAAAACGGGCAGTCATACATGCTTCTGTCATATGTAGTAGGTACGAACGGTCAGGACACCGATCCGAGTTCCCAAAAAGAAATCTGGCGAGTGTTAGGTTCGTATGCGAAGAAAATCCACGCCTTTCCAGTATCAGGATATGGGGAAAAGATGGTTGCTCCCGGCGAGTTTGAAGGGAGCTGGCTTGCCTATGTTGATTACAACATTTCCAGCCTCAATGCGGACGATAAGCTGCTCTCCCTTAATATCATTACCGAAGCTGAGTCAGCCTTTCTTAAGAGCATTTTTGAACAATTAAAGAACACTGATTTTAACTTCGGGCTGATTCACAACGACCTTTCTCTTAAAAATACGATTGTAGGACCCGATGGAGAAGTCTATCTGCTTGATTGGGGTTCGGCTCAAGTGGATGTCGTGCCTCATATGGATTTTGCTGAGATTGCATATTCAAGCCTGAAAACCGATTCTGAAGATTTTAGAGTCTTTCTCGACAACTACGGAATGAGCACCGATGCGTTCAACGGCATCAAAGGGGAGATGGATAGATTACAGTTGCTTGCGTTTACGGATAAAGTCCGATGGGCGATCGATAGAAATTCGGATCTTGTTGAACCTAAGGTTGCTGAATTCAGGGGAGTCTTAGAAAAGATCAAAGAGGTGTAGTGCTCGAGATGTGTGGTATCGAATTAGGCATCATTCATCAAACGTCCTAAGCAATGCTTAACTGACCATAGTTCTAGCTCGAGACGGCCAGCCAATCTGAGCATAGCTTGAGAATCATAGCGGTCTCGGGCGCTTGAGGTAGATTCTTGGCAAGTCAATTGAAAGTGATATAGTTGGCTGCGAGAGTGGTGGAGCGAAGATAAGGAGGTGCGTGAAGGTGTTCTGGCCTTTCATGTGGTCGTTTCTAAAACGGGGGAGAAGTGAATCTCGCCATCTCTGCCCGAGACGCTTCGTCTAAAGAGGGGTTCCTGAATTCTGGAGCCTCTCCTATGGCATTTAGGCGAAACTGTGACTATAGTAACGAGCATGCAGTCGGCGCGTCTTTCTGTCCTGTGGCGATTGGTTGAAGCGCAAGGCCTTTCTTCACTCCTTGTCTTTTTTGGCTATTTTTTTAGCGCAAAGCTCGGCCAATATATTTTTCTTTCGCAGCATAGTGCGCCGTCTGTTTTCTGGCTGCCTGCCGGAATAGCACTTGTCTCTGTCTTTCTTTATGGCTACCGCATGGCGCTTCCGATAGCGCTCGGGGAGCTCGCCGCGATCGCAACGGCGGGCCACGCTTCGCTGCTATTTATCGTGGCGATTACTATCGGCTGTACGCTCCAGCCTCTCCTCGGCACCTATCTGCTGAAGCGATTTCGTTTTACGGGATCGATGGACACAACATCTCAGGCTATAGCAATTATCATCGGCGCTCTCATTATAGGACTCGTTTCGCCCGCCATTGCGGCGTTCACCCTGGCCATTTTCCATCCGGTTTCCGCACTTGCGTGGGCTGATTTTGGCAGAATGTGGGCGGCGAATGCGATAGGAATTCTCACCATAACGCCTCTCATTTCTTTCTGGCGCGGCAGTGATTCGCGACCATCGCTCCAGCAGTTGATCGAACTCTCAGCCATATTCGTCATTCTCGGCGGCTGCTTATATTTTATTTTTTGGACTAAGGTTGCGGGGATGCTTGGCCTTCCGCTTGCGTGCGCGGTTTTTGCAACGCTCTTCTGGCTTTTGTTGCGATTCGAGCCGCGCTTCATGGGCATCGCCATCGCCGGCGCTTTTGCCATCGCCGTTGCGGGCGGCATCGTCGCGCATCCGACCGCTCCGCTCGATAACCAGCTCTTCGGTGATGAACTCATTTTTGTGCTTTTCGCGCCCATGTTTCTTATCTGCGCCGCCGTCGCGCATGAGCGGCGTAAGTCGGCGCGGGAACTGGCGGATCAGGTTGCCAAGCTTGAGATTCTTACTGAACGGTTGCAGGCGGACGATGAACGGAAGAATCAATTTATTGCGACGCTCGCGCACGAACTCAGAAACCCGCTCGCGCCGGTTGTGAGCACACTCGATATCCTGAGCATTCGGCATGAGTGCGATCCCGAGTCGGTAAAACTTATAGCAGGAGCACAGCGGCAAACTGATTCGATACGGCGGCTTCTGAATGACCTCTTGGATGTGGGACGTATCACACATAACAAACTTACCCTCGCTCAGGAGATGATTGATTTGTGCGAAATTGTGAAGCATTCGGTGCAGACCATTGAGCCGAACTTGTGCGGACGAGAACGCGATTTAACCGTTTCTGCACCTTCGGAGTCGCTATGGCTTCGTGTCGATAAGGTGCGGCTGGAGCAAATAATCGTCAATTTGCTTAACAACGCCGTCAAATACACCGAGCCGGGCGAGCAAATCGAGCTCTCGTGCGTGCGCCAGGGAGATGAGGCCGTTGTCTGCGTGCGGGATTCTGGCCGGGGAATAGCCGCCGAGGATTTGTCGGAAATTTTTCTGCCTTTCAGACAGGTAACCGGCGCGCCGCATCAAAGAGGCGGCCTCGGGATAGGCCTCTCGATTACGAAGCAGCTCGTGCTTCTGCACGGCGGAAGCATAGAAGCCGAGAGCCCGGGAATTGGCGAGGGGAGCGTTTTCACCCTGCGGCTGCCGCTCGCCTGATGTAAATTCTTTTACTCGGTGTGCAACGACGAAGTGATCTATTGCACACGTCTATCAAAAAAATATAAAAAAT
Organism: Minisyncoccia bacterium; assembly: GCA_050730975.1. Lineage (GTDB taxonomy): Bacteria > Patescibacteriota > Minisyncoccia > Phycocordibacterales > SBAW01 > JAKALC01. The sequence goes on along the minus strand of JBOHOA010000034.1, from coordinate 2,404 downwards.
CAACAAGAGACGAATCGAAAGGCAAAAGGCGGCGGCATGACTTTTGTCGCATTGGCGTCGATTGACAAACGGGACGCGATGTCATGCCTCTAAATATAGAATGAGTTAGGAGGGTAAGGTGCCCGAAGTCCAGCGGTTGATAGTAGCGGTACAGCACCACTGGTACGATATATATTCCGCGCTCGGAAGTGTATGCCCTGCCTTAATGACGCTGTTGCCGATGTATCGTGACGGATATTGCCCAACGCGCCTTTCGAGTGCGACAAATATTTTGCAGAGTTGTGCTGGCGCCTATGGGTTTTGGGCAATCCATTTGCCGTTTGCGGCGATTGCGTGCCTTTTGCTCGCGGTATGTTGGGCGCTGGTAGGCTGGAGGAGGTGGATTCCGACGCTCGCGTCTGCGGTTCACGAATCTTCTGGTCGCGCCCGGTATGCGGATGAGGGCGATTAAGTTGCGGCTCTCGTCGTTATACGAAAAATTAGCGCTCCATCACGGAGCGCTGTTTCGTTCGGCATCCAAAGTTTTTGAGGCGCTCGTTGCTCGCAGCCTCTCATTAGAGTGACCGGCTATTTGTGCCCGCCGAGCGGCACCACCGTCCGTTCGATAACCTCTTTTTTCTTTGGCGTGATGCCGTGTACCACGAGCAATTGCTCGAACTCTTCGCGCTCTATTGTTTCGTGCTCGATGAGGGTTGAGGCAATGGCATCGAGAAGATCGCGATGCGCCAGAATGGCTTTGCGCGCCCTTGCTTCGGCTTCGCTGATCATGCTCTTAACCTCGGCATCGATTTCGGCGGAAACTTTTTCGGAATATTCTTTGTCGCCGAGGCCGGCTCCGAAGAGTGCGCGTCCGCCTTCGCCTTCGAGGGCCACGGGCCCCATTTTTTCGCTCATGCCGTACTTGGTAACCATGTCGCGCGCAAGCGCCGATAAGACCTGCAGGTCGTTTGAGGGTCCGGTGGTCACGTCGCCAAACACCGCTGTCTCGGCAACGAAGCCGCCGAGAGACACGGCGATGTCATCGAGAAACTCGAGCCGCGACTGCATGCGGCGGTCTTCGAACGGCAATTTGAGCGTGTAGCCGCCGGCGCGCCCGCGGCTGATTATTGAAATTTTATGCACCGGATCGGCGTGCGGCAGGACCGAGGCCACAAGCGCGTGTCCCGCTTCGTGGTATGCGGTTATCTCTTTTTCTTTCGGATTGAGCACATGGCTGCGGCGCTCAGGCCCGAGCATCACTTTTTCGATCGAGCGAATGAGGTCGTACTGAGAAACTTTTTTGCGATTTTCGCGCGCGGCGAGAATGGCGCCCTCGTTCATGAGCGAGTAGAGGTCGGCTCCCGAAAATCCCGGCGTGCGCTCGGCGATAACTTCGAGATCGACGTCCTCAGCGAGCGGTTTGTGCGCCGCGTGAATTTGGAGGATGTCGCGGCGATCCTGGCGGTCGGGGAGATCAATAGTAACGCGCCGGTCGAACCGGCCGGGCCTGAGAAGCGCTGGATCGAGCACGTCCGGGCGGTTGGTGGCGGCCATGACAATGACTTTTTCGTTGGGTTCAAAGCCATCCATTTCGACCAGGATTTGATTGAGCGTCTGCTCGCGCTCGTCGTTGCCGCCGCCGACACCCGAGCCGCGCACGCGGCCGACCGCGTCTATCTCGTCGACAAAAATAATGGCCGGCGCGGCATGCTTGGCATTATTAAATAGGTCGCGCACGCGGCTCGCACCCACACCCACAAACATCTCGACGAATTCCGATCCGGAGATGGAGAAAAACGGCACGCCCGCTTCGCCGGCGACCGCGCGGGCAAGCAAGGTCTTGCCGGTGCCCGGAGCGCCCATAAGAAGAATGCCTTTGGGGATGCGTGCGCCGATATCGAGAAATTTTTTCGGATTGCGCAAAAAATCGACTATCTCCATGAGTTCTTCCTTGGCTTCCCTTGCGCCCGCCACATCCTTGAACGTAACGCGCTGGTTGAGGTCGCCCGGCTCGATAATGCGCGGCCGCGACTGGCCGAACGAAAACGCCTGCATGCCCGCGCCGCGCACCTGCCGACTCAAATACCAGACAAAGAGCCCGATGATAAGAAACGACGCCACGAACGGCAGAACGTCGTCTACCCAGACGTACCACTGGCTTTGCGAGGCGACCGTGATGTTGACCTTGTCGAGATCCGACGCCGGAACGCCGAGGTCGGAGAAGGTCTGCGTCAGCGCTTCTTCCGGCTGCTTTTGGGCAACTTTTTGCGTATGACTTGCGTCGTTGTAGGTAATGGTGAGCGTCTCGCCGTTTACGCTTATTTCGGAAACTTTGCCGGCCTCGATATCGCTCGCCAGCATCGAGAGCGAAACGGTTTGCGGCGCGTTGCTTCCGCCCGCGAAATAGGAGTAGGCACTCGCGAGT
>JBOHOA010000033.1:0-7216 GCA_050730975.1 Minisyncoccia bacterium | reverse complement strand
ACTGATACCTTGTCGCTTTATCAAAAAGAATAGGCCGAGCAAAATTCCTACAATATCGATTGCTGCAAACAGCTCTAGCAAATAGACTGAAGTGACTAAGCTTGGATTAAAGAGCATATATACATCGACGTCCAGATACTCAATCGTGGGTACGAACCTGAAATAGCTTACGATGCCAATTACGAGATAGAGCCCTATCGATACTAAACTTCCGACGAATATGATCTCTTCAATTTTCCTAAAACTATTCATATTTCGATTTTATTTTTTCCATCGTAAGGTTTTCTTTGAGTTTTAAGTCAGAGTTGAGCATATTTTTTACCAGAGTACATTCAAAAGACCAGAAACCGAGGCGACGAGAAATACCGAAGGCGGAACTAGAAAATAGAATACTATGCGAGCCGCAGTAGAAGGATTTTTCGCATACCTTTCAAACAACAACGCTGAAGCTATCGCGATCAATAACGGAACTGCGGGCACTATGAAGGAGAAATAAAAAATCAGAGGGCGCTCTAGATAATTATGTGGGGGGTATATACCGCGGTTCAGAATAGAAAAATAGAAAAAAAATACAAAAAAGAACCCTATAACGGATAGGAAAATTTCTACGATGGTTTTCAAAAAAAACTTACTCATGTTCGCTTTTAATTTTGCCGCGTAAGGTGCGCAATTCGTGCAGCATCGCTTTTGCCTGCTCTTTTTTCTTCCATACATCCTCGGGCCCGGAGCCCGGCGGTACGCCGTGCCAGCGGTAATCGAATTCTATTTCGGGAATGCCTTTGCCGGGAATTGTGTGCGCGATGATAAGCGTCGGCTTTTCATAAATGGCTTTTGATTGCTCAACGGCATCGACGAACGCGCGGATGTTGTGGCCGTCGATTTCGATGACATGCCAGTTGAACGCCTCATACTTAGCGCACATGCTCTCCAAAGGCATCACGTCTTCGGTCATGCCATCGATTTGGATGTTGTTTCTATCCATGACTGCCGTGAGATTCGAGAGCTTGTATTTGCCGGCAAACATGGCGGCTTCCCAAATGTTGCCCTCCTCCTGCTCGCCGTCGGACATGATGCAATAGATGCGATTCTTTTTGTTATCCATCCTGAGCGCATACGCCATGCCGCTTGCTTGCGAGAGACCTTCGCCCAACGGTCCGGAAGTCGTTTCGAGCCCGGGCAGGCGTACGCGCTCGGGATGGCCTTGGAGCCGGCTCCCAAACTTGCGCAACGTTTTGCATTCCTCAAGCGAAAAATAACCGGCATGCGCCATGGTCGCGTAGCGCACCGGCACCGTGTGGCCGTTCGAGAGAATGAGGCGATCGCGCTCCTCCCAATCCGGATTCTTCGGGTCGTGCTTCAATATATAAAAGTAGAATGCGGCAAAAATGTCGGCGAGCCCGAGAGGCCCCGCGGTGTGGCCGGAGCCCGCAGCCACGAGCATCTCGATAACCGTTTCGCGAATTTTTTGCGCTTGCTCTTCAAGGTGAGAAACGATTGCGTCGGAAATCATAAAATCAGTTTACAGTGAACAGTTTACCGTGAACAGTACCGTAATCCCCTATGCGCCCTTCTGTGAACTGTTCACTGTCATCTGTAAACTTCTGAGCGCTTCTTTCGGATCGTCCGATGCAAAAATCCTGCTGCCGACGATAAGTCGCGTTGCGCCGGCACGAACGAGATCGGGTATGGTTTCTTCGCCGACAGCGCCATCGACCTGAATTTTTAAATCGGGATCCGCGGCATGCACGGCAGCAACGAGTTCTACCGCACTCTTGTCGAACGGCTGCCCTTGGAAACCGACTTTCTCGATTCCCATGACTTGCACGAAGTCGTACAGCCCCTCAAATGCGCCGAGCGACTCAAGCGAAGCATCACAAGAAAGCGCTACGCCGATGAGCAGTTGCAAAGGACTGTCCTTTGCAACCGGTCTTAATGACGGTCCTTTGCGACTGCTCTGCAATGATTCGAGAGCCTCGCGCGCTCCTTCGGCATCGGCGTGAATAATGATCCGCGCTGCACCGGCCGCAATGAACGCGCGCGCAATGTCGAGCGGTCGCTCTACCATCAAATCTATTTCAAACTCAAATTCTTCCGCGAAGGGCAATTGGATGATGTCTTTCTGTCCACTATCAACTGTCAACGGTTCACTTGTTTTGGCTTCGACGAACGTTCCTCCGCTGCTCGCAGCTTGCTGCTCGCCGCTCCCAAAAGGCCAAGTCGTGTTCGGCACGTACCGGCCGTCGATGACATCTATTTGCACCGCGCGGGCGGCGCCGGTAACGCGCGCAAGCGAAGCCTCAAGCTCTTGGAGCGAAGGAACTAGTATGGCCGGCACTATCTGTACGTTACTCATCGGATTTCTGATCAAGCTCTTTGATGCGTCGCTCGTGCCGCGCTTCGGCGGAAAACGGCGTATCAAGCCAGCGTTTGACCGCTGTTTTTGCTTCTGATTCCGAAAGGAACCGCGCGCCGAGTGAGAGGACGTTGGCGTCATTGTGCTCACGGATTGAGGCAAGTACGTCGAGCTCGTTGCCGTCGGCATCGGTTTGTTTATGCGCGGGCTCGCCATAATAAACGGCTGCGCGCAGGCCTTTTACCCGATTAGCGGCCATAGCTTCGCCCTGCCCCGAGCCGCCGAGGATTATCGCGCGCGAGCCAAGGTCGCCCGCGACCGCACGCGCGGCCGCAAACATATAGCGCGGATAATCATCCTCCTTATCAAGCGTATACGCACCAAGATCCTCGACTTCGACCTCAAGCCCGCGGACATATTCGACCAGGGCATTCTTAAGCTCGAATCCGGCGTGATCCGAAGCAAAGTACACTTTCATATGCTATGACTGCTCAGCAGCTTTGAGCACGTGCCGCACCAGCGATTCGGTGTAGCCCATTTCGTTGTCGTACCAGGCAAGCACCTTGACCAGGTTGCCGTCGACGACGCGCGTCATGCCGAGGTCGGCTATCGACGGCACGGGTTCTCCCACAATATCGCTCGAGACGAGTTCTTCGTCGGACACGGCAAAGATGCCTTTCCATCGCTCCTCCCCTGCGGCCTTGCGCAAAACATCATTGACTTCTTCTTTACTGGTGCCGCGCTTGGCGATGAACGTAACGTCGGCGATGGAGCCGGCCGGCACGGGCACGCGCAAAGAGATGCCGTCGAACTTGCCTTCGAGCGCCGGGTACGCTTTGGTAACGGCAACCGCCGCGCCCGTCGAGGTTGGCACAATGTTCTGTGCCGCGGCGCGGCCCTCTTTGAGATCTTTTTTCGACGGCCCATCGACGAGCGCCTGACTCGCGGTGTACGCGTGCGTCGTCGAAAGTATTGCTTTCTCGATTCCTATTCCTTCGTCGAGAATGGCGATGACCGGGCTCGACGCATTGGTCGTGCATGAAGCGTTCGAGGTTACTTCGTTGCCGGCGAACCGGTCCTCGTTGAGACCCATAAGAACCGTGGCGCCACCGTCGCCCTTGCCGGGTGCGGAAATAACCACGCGCTTGGCGCCGGCCTCGATGTGCGCTTTGGCTTTCTCAAACTCTGTAAAGAATCCGGTCGACTCGACCACGACATCGACCTCGAGATCTTTCCACGGCAAATTTGCCGGATCCTTTTCCTGACAAAACCGGACTTCTTTGCCGTCGATAAGAAGTGTGCCATCTTTGACTTCGACCGAAAACGGCGCACGCTTGTACACGGTGTCATATTTTAATAAATAGGCGAGGTTCTCGAGCGAACCAAGATCGTTGACCGCGACAATATCGATGCCGCGGCCATATGAACGGCGTGCGAACGCCCGCCCGATGCGTCCGAAGCCGTTTATTGCTATTCGTGCCATACTTCTACTATACCCCCGCCAGAATAAGGGGTGTGCATATCTTTTTTCCCGCCACGTGACTTTTTCTATAAAGTATGGTTATATACTTCTAGAGGCAGGGCTTGAGGTAAGCCTTGGCAGTTAGGGAGCAGCCAAATGTACATCCAAAATAATGGCTTAGTGTATGAAGAAAAACCGGAACGCCGCCTTTCACGGCGCATGTCCTTCTTACTTATAGGCAGCATATCGCTGGGGCTCTGGGCATTTCTATTGTATTATTTCCTCGATCCTCTCATACATTTGTTTGCTGTGATCATTTGAGATCCGGCAATATCCCGCGCCTTTGGGAAAAAGGCGCGGGATATTTTTATACAAAAATTTAAGAAACAGATTCTACTTGAACGTCCAAGTTTGCATGGTGGCTGCAAGCCCGGCATCGTTGAGCCGGTAGGTTTAATCAGTCGGTGCGCTGCCAGATGACCCTCCACTCGAACCAGAAGAATCGTTTTCCGTATCCGAGCCAGAGCCGCTTGAGGCGCTTGACGATGTCGGCGCGGCATTCTGCGCATCATTGACCGAATCGGCAGATGGTGCGCCGGTTGTAGAGGTCGTATCGGTCGCCGGCGCATCATCGGTCGACACAGCAGCGTCTGCGTTATCTTGCCCGGATGTCGATGTAGCATTGTCATCTGCGCTGCCGGACTGCTCTGTCGCGCCTAACTGCGATAAACCCGAAACGTCTGGCGTCGAAGTGGCATCCGAAATTCCGGGCGTAGAACTCGCGGTGGTAGTGCTCGGCGTCGAGCTTGCTGAATCGCTCCCCGACGTGGTCGTGGTTGCCGTTCCTCCGCCGGAAGAAATATCCGTACTGGTCGCATTTGATCCGGAGTCGGTCGACGCGGGTGCCACGTGTTGAGAATTCAACATATCCTGAAGCTGATCGCCGGTAACACACACGTCCGCGCCCGAAGAATTCTTGATGCAGAGCTCGTTGGTGTGGACCGTCTTAGCAAAGAGGTTGCCGATGCCGTTTGTAGCGTCTGCGAGCCACGAGGTAATGTGGGAGAAAACAGCGCTCCAGAATTTGTTTGCGAATGATTGCGAGGCTTGCGTCTCGGTCGTGCTCGTTGAGATGATGGAATTGAGATTAAGATTAAGCTGCTGGATAGCGAGCACCATCGGCGGGATGAGACCCTGATAATTGAGTGTGAGCGTTCCGTCCGGCGTCAAAGCCGTCGGCGAAGAAGTCGAAACGAGGTTCGGATAAATCTTTTGCACTTCCTGGGCGATGAAGCCGTACTGGAGATTCGCGCCGCGTGCCGGATCCTTCCAAACGAACGATACTGGCTGGAGCTTCGCCAAAGAGTCGAGCGCGGTCGATGTCGAGAGTTCTATAATGTCGGTCTTGAGGCGCTCGTCGGAAGCGGAGCAAATGAGCTCGCCATTTGCGTTGGTCTCAACGCCTGCCGAGCAAGACAAGAGTCCTTCGTCCGTTACGTTGCCGCCAACGTCAAGCGTGGTCGCCGGTGAAGTGGTGGCTAAACCTAATTTTCCGGTAAGCGTCCCGGGTATCGACGTGGAAGAAGACGTTGCGGTGAGTCCCGTTCCAAAGAGGAAGTTGCCGATGTTGAGTTGATTCTGTGCACTCGTACCCCCAGGAAGGATGATATTGTAGCCGATACCTATGTTGTTGGAGCCGGTAGTGAGATGGTTGCCGCCAGTGTTCGGATTAGCGCCAAAGAATATGTTGTCTGAGCCGGAAGTCGTGTTGTAGCCAGACTTATAACCGATGCCTAGGTTGTCAGAGCCGGTGATGTTTTGGTAGAGCGCATAGGAACCATTGGCGGTGTTGCCAGAACCCGTGGTGTTGGCGTTAAGCGCCTTATACCCAATAGCATCGTTATAATCGGCCGAAGACGCCGACGTCGTCGCAGTCTGCCCCCCTGCACCGATGCCGAAAATACTATCCCCGTTGGTTGATGACGCGTACGCGAGCAAGTTGCCCCCTATCGAATACCAGCCATTGGATGGAATCGAGAGCTGATTTTTGGCGTTGAAGGTGAATGAAGCGTTCGATGCGAGTGTATTTGCCGCCGTAGTATAGAGTACGGTATTACTACCTCCAAAAGTGGTAACGTCGGTACCGCCGCCTGCCACTGAGAGCGTTCCGGAAAGAGTCGGTTTTAAGGTGAGCGTCGAGCCCGAGCCGGTGATGGTGAGTCCGGACGTAAGGCCGTTTGTGGTTGAGGTGGTAGTGGCGAGCGTGACCGCGCCGCTCGTTACCTGCTGGCTGGCAGGCCCCACTCCCGTGATGGTACCCGAAGGGTTACAGGCGCCCTTGATGGCGTAGCAGCCATGCGTGAGGTCCTCTCCTCCGCTTGAATAGAAGGTGCTGGTCGCGGCGGTGAAGTTGGCGATGCCGCCGAGGGAGAGCAAGGAGCCGGGGGTGGTGGTGCCGATGCCCACCTTACCTTCCACAATCAATCCATTCGTCGGCGCGGTGATGTCGTAATCGGCGCCAATGGAGGCATTGCCTGCAACAGCGAGCATGCTCTGCGGCGTCGAGGTCGCGAGGCCGAGTTTGCCGGTAAGTGTTGTCGGGATGGACGTAGAAGTAGACGTTGCCGCAAGACCGGTACCAAAGAGGAAGTTGCCGATGTTGAGTTGATTCTGGGCGTTAGTGCCGCCCGGAAAAACGATATCGAAACCGACTCCGATGTCGTTGTAGCCGGTTGTAAGGTGATTGCCGCCGGTATAGAAGCTGTTGTCGCCGATAAGAATATTATCGTAGCCGGTGGAAACATTGTAACCTCCAAAGTAACCAATGGCGATGTTGTCGGAGCCGGTGGTGTTGGAGGTGAGTGCACTGGTGCCATTGGCGATGTTGTCGGAGCCGGTGGTGTTGGAGTCGAGTGTATAGGTGCCATTGGCGATGTTTTCGTAGCCGGAGGTGTTGGAGTAGAGCGCATAGGTGCCATTGGCGATGTTTTCGTAGCCGGAGGTGTTGGAGTAGAGCGCATTGGCGCCGTTGGCGATGTTGTAGTAGGTACTTGTGCTGGTATAAAGCGCATTGACGCCGTTGGCGATGTTGCCGAAGCCGGTGGTGTTGGAGGTGAGCGCCTCGTAGCCATTGGCGATGTTGTCGGAGCCGGTGGTGTTGGAGGTGAGCGCCTCGTAGCCATTGGCGATGCTGTCGGAGCCGGAGGTGTTGGAGTAGAGCGCACGGCGGCCATTGGAGATGCTGTCGGAGCCGGAGGTGTTGGAGTAGAGCGCGTAGTAGCCATTTGCGATGTTGTCGGAGGTACTTGTGCTGGTATAAAGCGCGTCGATGCCATTGGCGATGTTGTCGGAGCCGGTGGTGTTGGAGGTGAGTGCACTGGTGCCATTGGCAACGTTATAGT
>JBOHOA010000032.1:0-2038 GCA_050730975.1 Minisyncoccia bacterium | reverse complement strand
GGCAGGGACCCTCTTGACTCAACCACCCACGACACGTCGCGGCAAAGCCTCGCCTTGCCGCGACGTGTCGGCGTGCCTCGGCACCTTTTTTCTGAAGGCGTTGATGCGGATGTACTTGAGGTGTTTGAAAAATCGCTCGATGCTCTTCGGGAACAAGGGTTAGAGATTGTTGACCTATCACTGCCGTCGATGGCGCAGGCTATTGCCACGTATTACATCATCAACTTTGCCGAAGTTTCTTCTAACCTCGCGCGCTTCGACGGCGTGCGCTACGGATTCTCGCTCAAGGGAAATACTGTATGGGAGGATTTCGCCAAAACGCGCGCGGAAGGATTCGGAGCCGAGGTGCGCCGGCGCATCATGCTCGGGACCTACGTGCTCTCGGCCGGCTACTACGACGCATACTACGGCACGGCGACCGAGGCGCGCGCCAGGCTCGCGCAGGAATTTGCCGACGCATTTAAACAGGTCGATGTCATAGCGACACCGACGGCGCCGACTCCGGCATTTAAGCTCGGCGAGAAGTCCGACCCGCTCTCGATGTATCTCGCGGACCTGTTTACCGTGCCGGCAAATCTCGCGGGCCTGCCGGCTGTTTCGGTTCCCGGAGGAGTAGTCGCACGCGAGGGAAACAGTCTGCCGGTCGGTATTCAATTCGTGGCCGCGAAAGGCGCCGAAGAAACGCTTTTTGCGACAGGTAAAATGATTGAAAATTAATTTTGCTTGTCCAAAGCAAGGTATACTGTTTGGTATGTTCGGCACTTCGATTCCGTGGCCTAATCCTCAGAATTCGCTCGAGATTCTGTACAACTTTTTTACCGGTCAGACGCTCGAGCCCGGCACCGGCTGGCACAGCATTCTTTTTTTGGTGCAAGAGTCGGCGCTTATCGGCGAGTTGTTGTGCATCCCGTTTCTTCTTATATTTTTGTATTACCACATGCAAACGGAAGCGCTTCATCATCATTTAGCTGAAGCGCGTCACGAAAAAGCTGAAGGCATCGCGCATGTTGCCGAGGCACATGCAAAAGAAAATCCGAACCGCGCCCGATGGGAGCGCATCGTGGCGCATATGAGTTCAGGCAATGTGAACGATTGGCGAAGCGCAATCATAGATGCGGACGTCATGCTCGACGCGCTCCTCACCGAGCGCGGATTCGTTGGCCAAGATATCGGTGAAAAATTTCAGAGTGCCTCCCGCGGCCCGTTCGCCTCCATTGAGGCAGCGTGGGACGCGCACCGCACCCGCAACCGCATCGCGCACGCGGGCGCCGATTTTACGCTGTCCGATCGCGAAGCGCGCGCCGCAATTGACGGCTACCGGCGCGTGTTTGAGGAGTTTGGCTATATATGATACGATGGCCGCATAAGGGCCAAAGACAGGGGGCGGGTTAGCTTGGAGAGAGCTCAGAGCTTGGAGATGAACTCAACGCGCTCAAGCTAAAAGCTCCAAGCTCCATAAGTTCCTCCCGAGGTCGAAAAACGCCCTTTAATCGCGGGCATTTTTATTTGCCCAACATCATGGCAATTAGCAGAGAAAAAAAAGAAGAGGTCGTCGCGCGCGTGAAGGAGGGCGTAAAGGACGCCAAAACGATAGCGTTCGTCGGCTTTCGCGGCCTCACGGTGGGCGAGCAGAGCGAGTTGCGCAAGGGTTTACGCACGCACGGGGTCGGGTACCGCGTCGTCAAAAAAACGCTTCTTAATCGCGCGCTTGAAGGTGCGGGGTTTGCGGGTACGGCGCCGGAGCTTCCGGGAGAAATCGCGTTTGCGTACGGACAAGACGAGCTCGCACCCGCGCGCGAAGTGGCGGCGTTCGCGAAACAATTTTCCGACCGTTTGGCACTTATGGGCGGCGTGTTCGAGGGCGCATATGTCGATGCGGCGCAGATCAGATCTATCGCGGCCATCCCGGGCCTTGAAGCGCTCCGCGCGCAGTTCGTACAGCTCATTAACTCGCCGATTCAGCGGTTCGCGGTGGTTTTGAACGCGAAGGCTGAAAAGTAAGTAGTAAGTAGAACGTAGTTAGTAGGGATGCAAATAC
>JBOHOA010000031.1:0-2727 GCA_050730975.1 Minisyncoccia bacterium | reverse complement strand
GTGCTTTCTTGGCAAGCTGCAATCTGCTCATGCCCCGCTTCTCTCGGAAGAATTTCACGGCCCTGCCGAGCGCCCTTCCCATGCTTTCCGCGTCACCCTCAGTCCATTTGGCGACGAGTTCCATGTCTTCCTTGGTCGGTCTCTTTTTCGCCCTAAATGTCGCATGCATACGGATGAAGGCTTGGTGTAAGGCACGCAGTTCCTCGTCGCCGGGCATCGGATAATTGGCCAAGACGCGGCGCACCAACCATTGGAAGAAGATCAACGAGCCAGGGTTGGTGACTTTTTCGAGCATTGTGCGGATTTCCCTGCGCAGGACTTCGGGGTCGTCGATCTCGGTCATCCCTTTTCTCCCCGGTAGTAATATGTGCGGATGTTTTCGTAGTCTCCCGTGCTCATGTCGCCATACTCGATGCAGCGGGGAACGATGGCGGGATTGTTCATACTGAAGTCCATCGAGAAGTTCGTCCCGTCTGTGAAATAGAGATTGATGTAGAGCCATCCCCCGCCATCGTTGTCCTCAAAGCTGTGCGTGACGTAGTCGAGCTTCTTGCGGTGGATTTCGGGATACTTCTTTCGCAATTTTGCCTTGCGTTGTTCGTGGAAGCGGTCGAGCTTCTTGCGCTCCGCTTTCGAGATGCGCTTACTTTTCATCCGAATCCTCCAAACGACGGTCATCATGCCCTTTCAATGCGGAATCGGCTTCATGTACTCCCGAATGATCTCCAAGTCTCCGGCGCTCATGTCGCTGATGTCGGCTCCGACCACGAACATCCCGCAGGAGTAACGGGCCGAAAAGTTAGTTTTGTCCTTGAAGCGGACGCTGAAGTACAGCGTCCCGTCCGCGACGGTATGGTTGATGAAGTCCACCACCTTGCCGTGAACCTCTGGGTACCTTCTCCGCAGTTGCTCATGCCGCTTCTCGATGCGCTTCTTGATCTGTCTCTGTTCCTTGGCGCTCACCGGGGTTATCGGAGTGTTCCCAACCATCACTACCTTCGGTTTCTTAGTCTTTTTCATCAAAGTCCTCCAGTCGCTCGGGCATGAACGGGAAAGCGATCTTGAACAGTTTGCAGAAGAGCGGGCGTGGCAGGAAAAAAGAAAGCAAAGCGGTCGATATTGCGACCAGAGCCACACAAAGAATGAACTGCTCGAAGCAGGTCAGTGGTCGAATCTCTCCGGGTGGAAGCGGCGCAGGAAATTGAAGCATCAGCGTTGTCCTCTCGCATGGGGGGTATGCGCGGGACACGCTGACCGTAATGTAGAATGCGTCTCAGCCATCGATGCCTCGTCTACGCGAGCACGGTGGTCAGGGGCGCGTCCGTGTTACAAGCACGAGCGCGTCCCGCTGATCTCGCTCATAGCACAAGTATGCCTTTCATTGTGTGGCACACAACTGTCGGTGGACGGAGTAAGGCGCTGACTTCACACTCGGCACAATGCAACCAAACAGGACGTTACGCGCCCTCGCAATCCGAATCAAAGAACTGCGCGAGCAGAAAGGCATTAGGGAACCTCTGAACAAGGGTTGATTCGCAGTGGGCGGATGGTGGTGAGGATGGAGGAAGGCTGGTTTTTGGCCCTTGGTGAAGCTGTTTCGCTTTCGAATCGGCCCGTTCTGGCCGGGGCGGTGTCCTTCAGAACCGTTGGGACGCGTTCGACGACACTACCCCGCCGTGGCACACAACAATCGTTTGCGAACCATCCAGAGGTTCACCAGAGCACAGGTCGTGAATAGGCGGTTGGCGTTCTTGCGCAGTCCTCGGTAACGCACTTTAGTAAAACCAAATTTCAGCTTCATCACTCCAAACACATGCTCGACCTTGGACCGCACCCGCGACTTGGTCCGGTTCTTGGCCCGTTCCCGTTCATCGATGCGGTTTTTGTAGCGATACCGTTTGTGGGTGCAGTCCCGGGCTTCGGGCGCACATTGCTGAATCACCTCGCGCTGTCCGTGATACGCCTGATCGCCCCACACGCATTCTTCTTGGCCGTGCAAGAGATGCGGCAGCACCCTGCTGTCAGCCACATTGGCCGCCGTGGCCATCACCGAATGAATTAGTTTCCTCTGGCTGTCCACTCCGATGTGCGCCTTCATCCCGAAGTACCACTGCTTGCCTTTCTTGGTCTGATGCATCTCCGGATCGCGCTCGCCCTGCGCGTTCTTCGTCGAACTCGGGGCATTGATAATCGTCGCATCCACAATCGTTCCCGTGCTGACGCGCATCCCCCGGCCCTGCAAGTGCTCGTTCACCCGCTGGAAAATCCGCGCCCCCAGATCGTGCTGCTCCAGCAGATGGCGAAACTTGCACACTGTGGTCTCGTCCGGCACTGGTTCGTTCCCCAGGTCAATGCCCGCAAAATGGCGCATCACCGCCGAGTCGTACAGTGTCTCCTCTACCGCCGGGTCGGACAGGTTGAACCACTGCTGCAAAAAATAAATCCGCAGCATGCGCTCCAGGCCAACTGGTTGCCGCCCGTTGCCTGCTTTGGGATACACCGGCTCGAGCAGCGCGCACAACTCGCTCCACGGTACTACTTGCTCCATTTCTTCCAGAAAGGCCGCTCGCCGCGTCTTCTTGCTGTACCGCTCGAATCCGTTGGTCATCGCCAGTGTCCTCTGCTTCATCTGCGCCACCTCACTCGATCCTTGCGCTTTCCTTTCGTTAGACGCAGCAACTTAATCAGAGTTTCCCTAGAGGCGTTGCCACTGGCCGAGTACGCGAC
>JBOHOA010000030.1:0-7927 GCA_050730975.1 Minisyncoccia bacterium | reverse complement strand
GTTAAAGACCGGCCGCTCGCCCGTGGCCTTGGCCGAGTGCGATTCTCGCTTTATCTCGATGATCCGCAATCCATCGCGCTGCGCCACCTGAAGCATCTCTTTCACCTGGCTGTCGATGCTCATGGCCTGGCGCTCGTCCGACTCGGTACTCTTTCTCGCATAGAGGCAGTACCGCAATTCCTCCGTGGGTGTGGTTGGTTCCATACCTTTTTTCGATTGGTCTAGTAATGTCGACCAGTCAAAGGAATGACGCAACGGGGTGGGGAGTCCAGGACGCCCGAGTTGGTATCCAGAACGGCGCATTATGGTGTCGTGTTAAGCAACTTGCACTATTAAAAAAATATGCTATAATCCAGCCGCCAAAGCATAGGTTGAGGCACCAGACATATTTTTATGAAAAGGAGGTCGTATTTCCTTTCGTTTCTTGTTTTAGTCGCTATATCGATGAAAATTTTATTCATATCGGAGAACTATCCTCCCTATATAGAAGGCGGCGCAGCAGGGCTGCTTCCAATTCCCGCCGGGATTTTTCAAGCTCGTCGTCGTAGAGGCGCTTACTGTATAACTTGTCCCGCCTCGGTTGATCCGACAACCTCTTTTTTAATTTCAGGTCGCCCGTGCCGATGCGTTTCTTGAGTGCCACTCCGGCTTCTCGCTTCGCCTTGAGCCACCGCTCGAACAGTTCGTCGCTATCGCTCAGCGGTAGCGGCGTGTACTGCTCGAATAAATCCCCGTCGAGCCATTTCAGGCAGGCGCTTTTTAGCATCGCCTCTATCGTGACTCCGTATGCTTTGGCATAGTCCTCCAAGGCTTTTTGTATGGCATCGTGCGTCGCGCTGTCCTCGTCATCCGCTTCCTGATTTTGCGCAAGCGGCTTGCCCTCGACGGTGATGCCCTGGTCCGTCAGGAACCGCCGCGCCACTTCCGCTATGGGTATGCAGGCGAAGTAGTGATAGAGCTGGTACGCCTCCGCGAAGCGGTTGTAGCAGTGCTCGGACACGAGCGTCGCAAGCTTCTCCGTATTCTTTTTACCCAGCTCGCCTTTGCTGTCCAACAAATTGGCGATAATCTCCTCCTGGTCGAGGTAAGAAGAATCAATTTCCACGTCCGGATACAACTCATTCATGCTCGCTTTGTCTGTGTCGCTCAGGCTCTCGAACGCCAGCTGGTACGTCGCGTAGTCGAAATCCAGCCCGCCGGTCAGCTTGGCGGCCTTCTGCTTTTCGGTGATGTCCAGCGCCTCGCGTATGGTCACGCGCTTGAGCTTCATCAGCCGCTCGTGCGACGAGAGCATCTCGCGGGTGCGCGGATACTCGAGCAGTTTGAGCGTGATGGACGATTTCCGGTAGTGCGCCATGTGCGCGTAGAGGTAGGTGGTCTGCGCGTCGATGATGGCGCTGTTCATCAAATTCGCGCCGTCGTTGTATTTGTTGTACTCCCGCACCTGCTCATTGTTGTCGGGCGTCCATCCTTCGCAGAGCGCGTACTTGTCGGCCTCGGTGAGAATCGCTTTGCCGGTTTTATTGCTGGCAACGTTGTTGCGGACCAGGAGCATCACACGCTCCTTGGGCTGCAGGTTCCCGTCCCGCAGGGCTATCGTGAGATTTTTCATTTTGTTTTCTTTCGTTTGAGCACCTGCTCCAGCAGTTCTACGCGGTCCTTGAGGTCGACTACTTCGATTACCTTTGCGAGCGCCACTGCGAGGCGCGACACGACGAGCGCCCGGCGCAGCGTGGTGCGGCGCAAAGCCACCTCCTGCAGGGTTTCGGAGAGTATGGCAACCGCATCCTCGGCGCTCAGAATCTTTTTCTCGTTTCCTTCTTGCATATATATAGTCGTTACTGACCTTCTACTATCTCCATCCAGGCCCTGACCTCGGCCGCCTTGCCGGTCTTGGTGGCTTCCCGGTAGAGGGCAGAGATGACGTTCGGGGTGAGCCGCTTCGCCCAGGCGTTGATATCGCGCAGGAGGCCGCCGCACTCTTCGATTTTCTTGTTCCATTCGGAGAGGGTGCCGAGATCCTTGATGCCGAAGCGCTTGGCGAACTCCCCCTGATTCCTGATCTCAAGGAGCGACAGGGCGAGCTCGTCGTCGATGCCCAATTTTTCGACGACGTTTCGGGGCTGTCCGCGCAGAAACGAAGGCAGGGAGCGCCACAGGACGTAGGCCTCGAATTCCTGCTTCTTGTAAACCGTGATGTCGGCATAGTCATCGGTTTCGTCGGTAGCCATACATAATCAGTCGAGGCGTTCTGCTTTCTTATGAGTAAGTCTCTCCCAGCGGTCAATGACGGCCCGGCAGTAGGTTTCTTCGCATTCGACCATGCGGCACTTCCTCCCGAGATGCTCGCAAGCGATGAGCATTGAGCCCGAACCACCGAACGGGTCGAGCACGATGTCGCCCGGCTTCGTGCTGTGGTACAGCAGTCGGCGAAGCAAGGCGGGCGGCTTCATGGTGGGGTGAAGGGCATTTTTCGTCGGCCGGGGATAGAAGAGCGCGGTCCTGTCTTTGTTGCCGAAGTAGATGTGGGTGCCGTACCAGCCGTACACGATGAGCTCGTGCTGTGGATGGTAATCCTTGCGGCCGATAACGAAACGATCTTTCAGCCAAATAAGGAGGGCGGATTTGGTATATCCCGCGTCGTTAAGAGCGTTGAGGAGTTCGCGCAGTTTCGTGTCGCCGTTGAAGATATAGAAGGCGTTTTTGTCCGCGAGGTGCGGGTGCGCTGCTTCGATCCAGTCCCGCGAGAAGCGGTAGTAATCGCTCTGCCCGCCGTCGCCCGCGATGGAAGCAAATCGTTTTTTGCTTCCGCTATGAATGTTGCGAAGGAATTTCTGCTTGCCCGCTACGTAATCCACGCCGTACGGGGGATCGGTCAAAATCAGCGACGCCTTCTCGTTGCCGAGGAGACGCGCGACGTCTTCTTTTTTCGTCGCGTCTCCGAGGAGAAGGCGGTGTTCCCCGAGCCGCCATAGGTTAGGTGAGTTTTATGGCATGGTTTTGCGTCAAATGTTCCCAGCGCCGGACGATGACGTCGCAGAACGTCGGATCGAGTTCCATTACGTACGCCCGGCGCTTGAGTTGTTCGGCGGCGATGAGCGTTGAGCCCGACCCGCCGAAGAGATCGAGCACGATATCGCCCGGCGCGCTGCAGCGCTTCATCGGCTTCTCGTTGAGGGTAATCGGCTTTTGCGTCGGGTGTTCGTAGTCGGCGGTATTGTCGCGCTTCACGAGCCAGAGTTGCACGATGCTCATGAGGTCGTCGTAGGAACCTATAGAGTTCACGTCTTGATTGAGAATTTCGCTGAGATTTTTCAGGTTTGCATTGAGCGGGGGAGTGCCGCGCGTTCCGTAGGCGCACGTCTCGATGACTTTATTAAACGCCACGTGCGGCGTCGGGTCGAAGTTGTTTTTGACCCACAGGCATAAACGCCGGTTGGTAACGCCGAGACGCTCATAGAGCTGCTGTAAAAGCCACACATACTTCTCGTCGCACCAGTAAAAGACGTGCGCGTCGGGGTGGCTCGCGTCGAGCGCGTTATGGAGCGAGGTTTCGATGAACGCCTCGTACGCCGCCGTCTTTTTGCGGTCGTCGACCAGCTTGTCCGGCGTGTATTTGCCTTTGGTGCCGATGCCATTGCGGTAATCGAGGCCGATGTTGTAGGGCGGGTCGCAGTAGATCATGCGCGCTTTCTCGGCGCCCATCAGTTTTTTGACGTGCTCCGGATCGAGCGCGTCGCCGCACAAAAGTCGGTGGTCGCCGAGCTGGTAGAGATCGCCGGGCTTGGTTTCGGGGACGGTAATGTTGGCGAGTTCTTTGTTGACATCGAAGCCGTCGTCCGCGGCGTCGAGCATGTCGTCGAAAAAGTTGTTGAGGTCGTCCGGCGTGAAGCCGACGTCAAGCAGCATGCTCGTGTCGAAAAGCTTCAGGAGCTCCTCGTCCCAATCGCCGACATTTTTGTTCAGCCGCAAATTGAGTTCCTGCTCGCGCTCTATTTCGGGAATGCTGACGTATACCACCGGAACGTCGGAGAAGCCGAGCGTCTTGGCGACCTTGAGCCGCAGGTGTCCGCCGATGACCACGTTCTTGCGCTCCGGAGCGCCGTTGACGACGAGCGGATCGCACAGGCCGAAGCGCTCGATGCTTTCCTTCATGTCGGCGAGCGCCTTGTCGTCCCATTTGCGGGGATTGTAGGCGCTTGGTTTGAGGTCGTTGACGTTTACTTGTTCGATTTTCATAGATGTAGCTTATGTATTACTTGCGTGTAATGTATAGTTAATTACGAAGGTAAAAAAATTTGATCAGAACGGCGCACCCACTGTAAACGAGAAGCCCCGGCGCTTGAGCTGTATCTCGGCGACCTGCCGGCTTACTTTGAAATAGGTGGCGACGTAATCGAGGTGCGGAACGGGAGTCGTCCGGTACATCCTCCGAAGGAGCATGTCCGGCATCAAGATATCTCCCGCGAATCGGTCGCAGAGTTTTTCAACCCAATCGTCGCTGCGATCGGAGCAGTATTCCTTTAGCCGTTGGTGTGGCAGGACGGTTATATGCCCGAGTTCATGAGCTAACGAAAACCGTTGCCTGTAGACGGGTTCTCTGCCGTTGATGATAATAAGCCACCCGCGATACATGTCCTTCGAAGTGATGGCCGACACGCCTTCGGGGAATATAGAATCGAAGCTGACGACT
The DNA here is from genome assembly GCA_050730975.1 of Minisyncoccia bacterium. Lineage (GTDB taxonomy): Bacteria > Patescibacteriota > Minisyncoccia > Phycocordibacterales > SBAW01 > JAKALC01. The sequence continues at coordinate 3,234 of JBOHOA010000030.1, read as the reverse complement.
ATCTGAACGTCTCCTACGTATGCCTCGATGATTTCGTCAATGGGCACGGGTGCTTTCAGTGGACAGTCGAAGAAGACTTCCATGAGAATCGCATTCGCTTTGTGTTTGGCGGCGTTCTGCCATTCGGGAGGAGGATTCATAGCGGTTCAGCTCTTTAAATGCTTCTTAACGTGGTCTATAAATGACTCGACGGCCCGGATCTGTTCCTGATTGAGGTCGTACTTTGCGCGCAGGAAGGTCTGGGTGGTCGCGCTCTTGATGTAACCCTCCTGCGTGATGCCCGCCTTGTTCAGAATGAGCTCAAGCGGCTCTTTGAGCCCGCTCGCTATGTGCCGGAGCGTCTTGATGGAAGGGGAGTCGTCGGCGTACGCGCCCGCTTCGAGACGCGAGATGTAGCCGCGCGTGAGGCCCGCGTTTTCCGCCAGCTTGTCCTGTGTGAGACCTTTGTCTTCGCGCAATGTTTTGATGACCGCGTGTAGTTTCATATTTTTCGACTTCAATTTGATAATCCTATCAAGAAGAAGGATACCACGCATGCCTAATCGGTTACAATAGTAACGCGGTGGATAACTCGTCTGTGGCCGCGTTGGCCTACGGATGAATAAAAAAAGCGGCTCGATTGAGCCGCCCATAATTCAAGCCCCGCAGCGCCGCATTCTCGTGCTGTAGTTCTCGAATGCGCCATGGAGATCGTCGTCCGTGAAATCCGGCCAATATTTCTCGCTGAAATAGAGCTGGGTGTGCTCCGTGTGCAGCGGCAGGAAGGAATCGGAGCAGTGATAATCGCCCTGCTCGACGCCGGTGCGGATTATGAGATCGACACCCGGAAGATGGCTATTCCAGCAGCGCTGGCGGAGTATTTCCGGCGTCATGTCCTCAATCCCGGCTCGCGCCGCGAAATGTTCTACTGGCTCACCGTGATGGCGACCTTCGCGCTCGGCACTGCGGCAGGCGACATGGCGGCGTTTACCCTCAACCTCGGATTTTTCTCTGCCGGTCTCATCTTCGCCGTCCTCATCGCACTCGTCGCTGTCCTGCACTACGCAGCGAAGGGCTGGCTCTCCGAGCATCATGAGCGCCAGACGCGCAACACCGTGCTCGCATTCTGGGCTGCGTACATCCTCACACGCCCCTTGGGTGCCTCCTTCGCCGACTGGTTCGGCAAGTCGCCGAGTATCGGAGGCCTCGGTTGGGGCGATGGCACGGTGAGCCTCATCCTCACGGTAATCCTCGTCGGGTTTGTGTGGTATCTCGCGGTCACACGCGTCGATGTCGATCGTACGCACGTCTAAAAAGCCGCGCCCAAGCGGTACTATAATAGCCACATGAGAAGCCCCGCGCTGAAAATCTTATCGGTACTTTTGGTCGTCTTCCTCGTCCTGCAATATGTGTTGGGAATGGTCGTTAACATGTTCGATAATTTTAATAACCTTCAGATCCCGGGGAATTCTTTTTTCGAGAAGATAGGACTCGCGTATGCGTACGTGCATAGTTCGGCGGCGGGGATCGTATTGGAGCTGCACTTTTTTAACGCCTGTTTCTTACTGGCTATCGCGCTCATTCTTATGATCGTCGGGATACGGAAACATATCCGTTACGTCTGGGTGTACTCGCTGCTCATCCTCATCACACTTTTCGTCGCGGCGAATAGCGGAGCGGCCTTTCTTGCTTCGAGCCAAAATGATTATTACTCGCTCTCGATGGCTCTCTCGTTCCTGTTAGGGTTTGGGCTGTCGCTCGTCCTTTGCATCCGCATTTTTAGAGGCAACGAACTCCCGTAGCGGTTCATTGCAAATTACTACGGACACTGCGACAATTGTTCCATTAGTCGCTCACGACCCACTTATATGAACCGAGTCGTACATTTTGAGATCCACGCCAAGGACATGGACAAGCTCCAAAAGTTTTATGAGCAATTGTTCGGCTGGAAGATCGAGGGGACAGGTCCTGAGTTTGGCGGCTATCGTATGGTCATCACGGGCCCTGGTATGGACAAGCTGCAAGAGCTACCGAAAGACCCGGGCATCAACGGCGGCATGACGCCGCGGCCGGGAGATATGCCGACTGCCACACAGACGGCGGTCAATGCGTTCGTCAATGTCATCGGCGTCGCGGATTGCGATGCGATGTACAAAAAGGGGCTCGAACTCGGCGGCAGCGTTGCCACGCCTCCTATGGACGTACCCAATGTCGGTCGACTCGCGTACCTCAAGGACCCGGAGTTCAATGTCTTCGGCATCCTTGCGCCCAAGATGTAAGTATATGAAAAAGATCGGCACCAATTCAGCACTCGAAGACCTGCAGATGCTCGAAGGCGGCTGGACGATGAAACTTTCGAACGCTCCCTTTTTGCCCAATCTGAAAGCGGCGTTGCGAGGCGATGTTTCGTTCGAATGGCTGGAGGGCGGAGCGTTCCTTATTATGCGGCAAGGCATCAAAGGCAGCGGTATGCCTTGGGCGATGTGGCTCATCGGCCGCGACGCGGACGCGAAGGAGTACACGGTGCTGTATTTCGACGACCGAAACGTCTCTCGGGTGTATCAAATGAGCTTCACGAAAAACGCTTGGAAGCTGTGGCGCAACTCGCCAAAATTTTCGCAACGGTTCGAGGGGAAGATAAGCAAAGACGGCAGAACAATAAAGGCGCGTTGGGAAAAGTCGCTCAACAACAAAAAATGGGAGCACGATTTTGATATAACATATACGAAACGATAATGTGTATGAGAAAAATCATCACCACAACCTTCGTAACCCTCGACGGCGTCATGCAAGCGCCGGGCGGACCAGAGGAAGATACTTCAGGTGGTTTTAAATACGGAGGCTGGCAGTTTGGCGGGAACTACCAAGACGAAGTGTCGGGCGAGATTCTGCATGACATTATGACTACCCCGTTCGAGCTGCTCTTGGGTAGACGCACGTATGAAATTTTCGCCGCGTACTGGCCCAATCACCCGGAAATGGAGCTCGTAGCCAAGCCGTTCAACAGCACGAAGAAATATGTCGTCTCCGATAGCCCTATGGAGCTTTCGTGGAATAATTCTGTCCTCATTACAGGAGACGTGGTTGCAGAAATAAAAAAACTAAAAACTTTAGACGGCCCCGATTTGTGGGTGCACGGTAGCGGCAATCTCATACAAACGCTCCTGAGGCACAGTCTCATAGACCGAATGCACATTTGGACATACCCCCTCACTATCGGCACTGGCAAGAAATTATTTGCCGAAGGAACACAGC
>JBOHOA010000029.1:0-4429 GCA_050730975.1 Minisyncoccia bacterium | reverse complement strand
GAATTGAGCGGTCGGAGCTCGTCAATCGTCCAAATGCGAATCCGGACTCGACTCCGATTCGGGCCGCGGCGGTTTCTCTCCTTCGGGAGCCTTCGTGGACTCTTGGGGTACGTACGAGGGCCCACTCAAAACGTCAACATCCCTTGAATTCATTTCTTCCTCCTTTTTTCCACAAACACCCTAACAACAAATCAAATTTTTGTCAAACTTATTTCCCACTTTGCTGAAACCGACGGCGGCTCCCAAATCTTCGGTTTCCTCCTTGCCGGCCGCGATCAAAATTCTGCCGCGCCTGCATCGCCTGGCGCTGCCGCGGATCGTCGCTATGAAAGCTGCGCAAGCCGGACGCCGATTGGTGAAAGTATCCGCCAACGACTTGCCCGCGCTGCGGCCGGCGATTGCCGCCGGAGCCGTTGCGTCTGTTGCTGGAGTGCTCATAAATGACTTCCTGCGGCCGCGCTTCCGGAAGATCAGCAGGAAGCTTTGAAATCGGAACGGACTTCCGGATGAGCCGCTCAATCGCCGCTATTTCTTTTCGTTGGTTAGGCTCGGCGAACGATATGGCGTGGCCGTCGGCTCCCGCGCGCGCGGTGCGGCCGACGCGATGGACATAATCTTCCGGCGCCTGCGGCAGATCGTAATTGATGACCGTCCCGATTCCTTTGACATCAATGCCGCGCGCCGCGATGTCAGTAGCTACGAGCACGCGATACGTGCCGGACTTAAATCCCTCGAGCGCGTCGCGACGCTGGTTGAGGCTGCGGTTAGAATGGATCTCAGCCGCCGCATGACCCATGCGCCGGAGCGTACGCATGATGCGCGTCGCGCCATGCTTGGTGCGGGAGAAGACGATGGCCGAGCCGGCGCGTTCGGCTAAAATTTTTTCGAGGAGCCGAATTTTGTCATCCTTGCGTACGATAAAGAGTTCCTGCGACACCTTGTCGGCGGTCGTGCCCGGCGGCGCCACCTCAATGGTTACCGGCAGGTGCATGTGCTTCCCCGCAAGCTGCAATATTTCCGGGCTCAGCGTCGCAGAAAACAGCATCGTCTGGCGCTCAGCCGGAAGCGCTTGAATAATTTTTTGTATCTGCGGCCAGAATCCCATATCGAGCATGCGGTCAGCCTCGTCGATAATCGCTATATGCGCCGACTCGAGCGAGATATTTTTTTGCTCAAGGTGATCAATGAGGCGGCCGGGTGTCGCAATGATGACATTCGGCCGCGCACGCAGGGCCTTAAGCTGCGGCACCATCGAGGTGCCGCCGATGAGAACGGCCATTTTGAGGTCCATAGGCGCGATTTTGCGCATATGCTCCTCAACCTGCAGCGCGAGTTCGCGCGTCGGCACGACGACGAGCCCGCGCCATTGCCTCTCAGCCATGAGGCGCTCTACGAGCGGAATCCCGAACGCGAGCGTTTTGCCCGTGCCGGTCTGCGCGATGCCGATGAGGTCCGTGCCCGCCATGCCAGGCGGTATGGCTTTGGCCTGGATCGGCGTCGGCGTTGTGATGCCGCTTTTCGCAAGCGCCGACAAAATACCCGGCGCGATGCCGAGTACGTCAAAAGAAGTAGTTTGTTCTTGCATTATGAGATGAAAGCGCGACCGAGCAGGAAACGAAAATCGCGCATTAGTTACTATCGAATCCCTGTTGTCACCCGCGCCAGCTCCTGCAGCAAGCCGAAACGCACAAGATATTCTTGACCCTTAGTATATTCAAAATAGCCAATTTGTCAAGCTCTCCGCATAGGATCGACCTGCGCGATCATTTCGCATAGGCCGATCCTATGCGGTTAGGCGCCCGCTATTGAGTTTTGCGGCGCGCGCGAGCCCGATCTATATCGGTGAAGTATTGTTTGCGCAGTCGCACGGACTGCGGCGTTATTTCGAGATATTCGTCCTCCTGCATGACTTCGAGTCCGCGCTCGATGGTGAGCTCCCACGGTGGCACCAGGTTAATGGCTTCGTCGCTGCCGCTCGCGCGAACGTTGGTCAAAGTCTTGCCTTTCGTCGGGTTGACGCTCATTTCCTCGCCTTTGCTCGTGTTACCGATAACTTCTCCCTCGTACACTTCTGCGCCGTGGCCGATATAGAGCACGCCGCGCTCCTGGAATCCCCACAGCGCGTACCCGGCCGCCTTGCCCGTCACCATCGAGATCATCGAGCCGACCTGGCGTTTGCGGATTTCTTCGGCCCACGGCTGGAACCCGATCATACGCGAAGAGAGAATGCCCTTGCCCTTGGTGTCGATGACGAACTGATTGCGATAACCGAGGAGTCCGCGTGTCGGGCCTTCGAAGATGAGGCGAACCGTCGCGTCTTCGGGAATCATGTTTTTCATGATGCAAGCGCGATTGCCGAGACGCTCGATGATGGCGCCCTGAAATTCCTCGGGCGTGTCGATGACGATTTCTTCGAACGGCTCCATCTTGACGCCGTTTTCTTCTTTCACGATGACCTGCGGCTGGCTGACCTGCACTTCGTATCCCGCACGACGCATATTCTCGAGCAAAATCGCGATATGCAATTCTCCGCGCCCGGCGACGATAAAATATTCGGGGCCAGTATCACTCGCTTCGCGCACGGGACTAAAGTTGACTCTGAGTCCAACGTTCACCTCGAGCTCGCGCTCGAGGTATTCGCGAATCTGACGGCTCGTGACGAATTTACCCTCGCGTCCGGCGAACGGCGAGTTGTTGATCAAGAATCTGAGCTCGATCGTCGGCTCATCGACCGCAATCGCGGGTAGCGGCTCCGCGCTCGCGTCGCCGGTAATCGTCTCTCCTATATATATGTCGGGGAGCCCGGCAACCATAACGATATCGCCCGCCGAAGCCGATCCGGTCTCAGCGCGCTGCAGTCCTTCGAACGAAAAAAGTTTAGTTATTTTTCCTTGTCGCGTTTCTCCGTTCGGCTTTTTGACGGACACATTTACGCCGGAGGAAATTTTTCCTTCATAGATGCGCGCTATCGCGAGACGCCCGAGAAAATTATCGTAGCCAAGGTTGAACGGCTGCGCGCGCAAGGGCCTACTCTCAAGCTCCGGCGAAGAAGCCTGCGGCACGTGCTCAAGAATGGCATCAAGAAGCGGAAAGAGATTTTTTGAATCATCGTTCAAATTTCGCTTGGCAATTCCCTCGCGGCCAATAGCATAGACGACCGGAAAATTTGCCTGTTCGTCGGAAGCGCCGAGCTCGAGAAAAAGTTCGAGCACCTGCTCTTCGCATCGCGCCGGATCCGCGGCCGGCTTGTCTATTTTATTGATAACCACGATGGGTTTGAGGCCGAGTTCCAAAGATTTTTTCAGAACGAAGCGCGTCTGCGGCATCGGGCCTTCTTGCGCGTCGACGATGAGCAGCACCGAATCTATCGAGCGAAGCACACGCTCGACTTCGCTTCCGAAATCAGCGTGTCCGGGCGTGTCAACGATGTTTATCTTTGTACCTTTATATATGATGGCCGCGTTCTTGGCATAGATTGTGATGCCACGCTCCTGCTCCAAGGTATTCGAATCCATCGACACGCCCTCGGCCACAGCGCCGGTCTGGCGCAACAATGCATCCGTCAAGGTTGTCTTCCCATGATCAACATGCGCGATAATAGCTATATTTCGTATCTCCATAATTCAAATGAAAAAGGCCTCGCGGCCGTGTCGTAAAGCAATATTGCCACATAAGGCCTTGTTGGGCAAGCAACTACTTGACATTTATTTTAAATCTGGGAACATAAAAACTAGCTGCAATGGGAGGAGCCCATGAAAATCGAAGTTATTGAAACTCCTAGGGGCAACCGCTTCCTCTGGATCCAACAAGTGGGTGGAACCCAGATTACCGACGAGGAGCATACCGCACAAGTTTTACATGCGCCGGGCTGCGCAGTATCCGAACCGGTCGTCATAAAGCGCAACGGTGAAGAGATCGCGTCAGGGACGATGTGTTGGATTGGTACACAAGGAGATCATCCCTGTTTCTATCAATTGGGAGGCGTCTTCGGCGAATATTGCCGGCCGCTCAATGCCTGCGATATGAAGCCGTGCGACGAGATCATTATCTCGCCCCTCGAAGGCAAATCTCCAAGCACATTCTTCGAGCGGACATTGTGGGCCGAGTTCACAATCTTGTCGTTTCTTGGCGGCAATAGGCCATCATTGTACGGGGAATGATAAAATACGAGATTACTGCGGCAAGGAGTGTCCCTCCTTGCTTTTTCTTTTGGTTATCCACGCGCTTGCATTCCTTTTTTGGGTATGCTACCTTTATTCAGCAAGGTAGCTTGCTTCAATTACATGGACATCGAGGAAAAATTTTTGCCGTTGCGCAAAGGGCTGCTCGAATTCGCGGCGCTTACCGTCATCGCGCGCGCCGATGTATACGCGGCAGATATTTTGAATGCGCTCGCCGAGACCGAGTTCGCGACCCAGGAAGGCACGCT
>JBOHOA010000028.1:0-3558 GCA_050730975.1 Minisyncoccia bacterium | reverse complement strand
GCAAAGCTCTGGCACGCACAAGGACTCGCTTCGCTCGCCTTGTGACTCCGCCGCAGACGCGGCGAGGTATCCTATATTTGCGTCGCTCGCTCGGAAAAGAAAGTCGCTCACTTTCTATTCTTGTCGCTAGCTAGCAAATAAAAAATGCCTGCGATCCGAAATCTAGCCAAATTTATTCGAATATGTGTGCGCGATATTATGAAAATAGCGCGTCAACCACTTCCTTTACGAGCGAACCGTCGGCTTTGCCTTTGAGATCTTTCATGAGAGCGCCCATGAGTTGGTTTTTCTTTGAGGCGTCGAAGCCGAGTTCGGCGGCTTTGGCTTTTGCTGCGGCTCCTATCTCCTCGCGGCTCATTTGAACGGGAAGCATGGCTTCTAAAATCGCAAGTTCAACTTTTTCTTTTTCGGCCAAATCGGCGCGACCGCCTTTTTCAAACTGGTCTATCGAATCTTTGCGCTGTTTGGCGGCCCGTCGCACGAGCGCCATGACGTCGTCTTCGGCAAGCTCGTCCGTCGGCTTCTTGCCTTTGGCCACGAGCTCGTTCGTGCACGCGGTAAGCAGGCCGCGCAATACGGACAATCGCACCTCCTCGCGCGCCTTCATCGCACTTTTTATTTCCTCCCGCAATTGCGTATGGGTCATAAAACAAGTATAGTCCCTCGCCGCCTCAAAGCAATCGGCCGCAAGGTCGCAATAGGAGACCCAAGTTTCAAAATTAATAATGCTGAACATAAAAAACGCGCATCCATTAAGATGCGCGAGGGTGCTACGGTGTGCGGTGCATTTATATGCCGAGTTCTTTGCGATACCATTGAACGTTAGAGATGTTCCACAGGCGACCCTGTAGGGTCTGGAGTCCTCGCTCGTTTAGTTTTGGAGCGATTTCCACGTCGTCGAGTCCGGAGGCAATCATTTCCTTGAAATGAGGTAACATCTCTTCGTTAAACGCGAACCTTTCAGCGTGTTGGATAAGAGAGCTTTCGCGGTTACCTCTAGCCCCTTTTTTAGCCCATTTCCTCCTCCTCTTTTCTTCTCGTTTACGATCATACTCGTTGAGCTCTTCTGCATCACCTGGACTGAGGTGTGCGGTGCTGGGCGCCGCAATAGCGGTCGGGCATCGTTTGACGCCGTATCTTTTAATGAACGCGGCAACGGCCGCCTCCCGCTCCCTATCGCTCGGATTCAACATGTTATGTTCCCCTTATGAACGGCTGAATAGAATGTAGCACAATGGGCCAGAGACTTCAGCTATTTCATCTTCCAACTTCGATATCCCGATGCAATGTACCGCCGATGGTTGATCGGTTACGGAGACTTGCCTCGGGAGGCGCGGTAGCACGCAAAAAATTTTACCAATTGAACTGTGAGGCCAGGCTGAGTAAGTTCGCTGCGGTGTTGGCTGCGATAGTGCGGCAGCTTCATGCCGCAAACAGAGCAATTTTAGTATAAATATATTAGTATAAATATAAAAAATAAAGAAGCCCTGCAGGGGAGATCACCCTCCTCCTGCATGGGCTCCAAAAATACCGCTATAAATTCCGCTATACGACGCGCAGGTTTGACGATCGTGCTACTACATCGCTAAGGTGGTTCAAGGCGCGTGAGAAGCGGTCCAAGTGGCCAGTCATCGCCTTAAAATAGTTGTCGTCTATTCCGGCTTTCCAGAGTTCCGAAGCGTGACACTCCAGAACTTTCACCAGACGGTTACGTAAGCGGTGGCCTTTCGCGGTGAGTTTTACCAGCACCGCGCGGCGGTCGTGCGTCGAGTTAATGTAGTTAAGATAACCATTCTCGACCATCTCTTTGACGTTGTAGGAGGCGTTCGATCCAACATAGCATCCGCGCAGAGTCAGCTCGCCGACGGTCATTTCGGCCTCGCCGAGGTTGACCAGCAGCAGCGCTTGGGTATGGTTGATGTCTTCGATATGTAGCCCTTTAAGTTCGAGCTTGATCAGTTCACGCAACGTGAAGCTGACGAGTTCGACAAGATTTACTACACTCAGATAAGGCACTTCTCTCTCCTGTCGTTGCGCTCGAGCCCGCCCCAAGACGGTACCAACTAAGAAATAAAGTACACAACATAACGTAAAAGTGCAAATACCTAGGTGAAGCGGCTCTATACCTGCTTTCTATAGAAACCGTAAAAGGAGAGAAGGCACTTCTGTGCCTTCTCGTCCTAATGAGATCCGCATGTTGAACGATGTTAGAACCTAGGAATTGAAGAAAAATAAGGGGATTTTGGGCAACAAAAGCATTATATCATTCCTGCAAAACACGCTCGCCCCAGAGGGCCACAGCAAGCCACGGAGGGGACAATTGTGGCTACGGCGACGAGGATTCGTGCGGAGGGTGAGGGCATAGCAATAAGACTATAACGGCCGTCCCTTATAGGGGTGGCTATAATTGAGCCAAAAGTAAGAGCAGCTATTACCCCGTGAGGGAATAGGTGTGGGTATACCCACCGTTGACAGGTGAACCCTAGTTCACCTACACTGTCTGCATGTACGACCGCCACAAGCAGGCCATCATCTCCTTCTACAAGAAGCACCAGCGGATGCCGGGGTACCAGGAGATTATGCGGCTCACCGGCTTCAAGTCCAAGAACGCGGTATTCAAGCTCATCGGGAAGCTCGTCGAGGACGGCGTGCTCGCCAAGGACAAGCGCGGCAGGATTGCGCCGCGCAACATCCGCATCGGTGCGTCGCTGGTGGGCCTGGTAGAAGCCGGCTTCCCGTCTCCAGCAGAGGAGGAACTGCTCGACGTCATGGACTTCGACGAGTATCTCACCCCGAACAAAGAGGCAAGCTACATCCTCACGGTCAAAGGCGAGTCCATGATCGACGCCGGAATCCATCCGGGCGACCTAGTGGTGGCGGAGCGGCGTGCAACATACAAACCCGGGCAAATAGTCATCGCCAATATCGACAACGAGTACACGATGAAGTACCTGCGCAAGACCGGCAAGCGGTACTGGCTCGAAGCCGCCAATTCCAAGTTCAATCCTATCTATCCGGAGAACCTGCAGGTCGAAGCGGTGGTCACGGCCGTGGTGCGCAAATACTGATATGGCATGGGGTTCCCTCTCGTCGTTTCCGCGGGCGATACTGCACATCGATGGGGATGCCTTCTTCGCGTCCTGCGAGGTTGCCAAGAATCCCAAGCTTCGGGGCAAGTCGGTCATAACCGGCAAGGAGCGCGGCATAGTATCGGCGGCGACTTACGAAGCCAAGGCTCTCGGCGTTACTCGCGGCATGAGACTTTCCGACGTTCGCCGGATCTGTCCGGACGCCGTCATTCTTCCCTCCGACTACGAGACCTACAGCATATTCTCGGCGCGTATGTATTCGATAGTCCGGCGCTACACGCCTGCGGTCGAGGAATACTCCATAGACGAGTGCTTTGCCGATCTCACCGGCATGCGCCGATCGCTCCACATGTCCTACCCGCAAATCGCCGAGCGTATAAAGGAAGAACTCGACCGCGAGCTTGGCATGACTTTCTCCATAGGCCTCTCGGCCACCAAGGTGCTCGCCAAGGTCGGATCGAAGTGGAAG
>JBOHOA010000027.1:0-12711 GCA_050730975.1 Minisyncoccia bacterium | reverse complement strand
GTGTAGAGCTGTTCGACAATGGGCGCGCGCACCTCGATGCCCGGCGGATCGACGTCGAGTTTAAGCGTGGTATTGCCGGATGGAAACGGCTCGCCGCCGTCTATTGGCTCACCGAGCACGTTGATAATTCGTCCAAAAAGGTGCTCGCCGACCGCATAAAACGCCTGCTCAGGCACGTACGTGTAGCGATCGCCGGCTGCTGGCGCGCCGGCGTCAAGGGAAAGTGCCGTGAGTTTCGAACCGAGCAGCGATCGCACAAGGGCGCGGCGCCCCGCTTCGCTCACCAGGACATCGTTGACCCTGGCCGACGGAAGGCCTTCGAGCGTCAACACATACTGTTTGGCTTCAGCAACAAAGCCGACTTCTTGTTCTTTCATACAGCGGCAGAAAGATACGATTCGATACGCGCGGCCATCTCTTTGGTGTGTGCGCGCATGCGCAACGCGAGCGAAAAATCATATAGCTTATCGCGCCACACGAACGAGCAGCCGCCGATCACGCCTGGGTCGACGCGCATCTCCAGAAACACGTTCGGGTCGATATTGGCGCGACACCACCCTCCGAGCGCGCGTAGAGCTTCTAACCCAAAAGCGACCGGCGCGTACACCACAAGCTCCGGCGCGCCCTCGATGTGTTTCTTCACTTCCTCAATCCGCTCATGGAGATCCGATCTGGAAAACGCACCGATAACCTCGCTTCCCCACGCAGCCACCGCTTGAGCCTGCTCATGATCGGCACCACCCGGATACTCCTCGCGAATCCGCCGCGCCAGATCCGCATCATTCTCATGGCCGCCGTAAATCTGTTTTTCCAAAATATCTTCAAGCAACAAAAGCTTGGCGTAGCTGTCGACTTTAGTGTAGGTGTCGGCAAATATTTTGTTTGCCGCATGCTGAAGCGCCTCATCCATATAATTCAAAAAACGTTACTCGCCTTGGCCTCCTCAAGCGCCTCGCGCACGAGCTCAGCCTGCAGCGTCTCGGGCAGATCTTTCTTCAGAACGATTTTTACCGTATCGCCGACGAGCGCCAAAATATGCGCGTCGATCGCCTCCTTGCGGGCACGCGCATACGTTTCTGCTTCGCGCCTGGCCGAATCAAACGCTGCGGCGACTTGCTCATCGACGCGTTTAGCGTTTTCTTTTTCGAGGTCGTCGTAGAGGCGCAAGAGATGTTCGCGGGCGGATGCGCCTTGCGCTTGCAGTTCGGCGAGGAACGCGGTAGCCATTTTTTCCTGAGCGTCCGCCGCAGCGCGCGTGCTTTCTTTGAGCTCGGCTTCAAGACGCGAGAGCATCGTCTGTAGCGCGTCTTGATATACCTTTTGCGCCGCTTCTCCTTCTTCGTTGCGTTTCGTGGCTATAGTCGCGCCTTCCTTTTCGGCATTTTCCAAAACCTGCCGCGCTTCCTCGCGCGCTTTTTCTACAATCCGATTTGCTTCGTCCTCGGCGCGTTTAAGCGCGTATTCGTATGCCGGATACGCAAGCTTACTGACCCGGCGGCTGTTATATATCTCGAGTGCTACGAGTACAACAAGAACAACGACGATAACTATCGCGAATCCGATGAGAGGCGCCAAAGAAACTATCGATGACATATGCAGAAATAGTACCACGACATGCGAACAGGCTTATAACTTTACGAACAAGATAACCAGGCCAGCGCCAAGTCCGGCGATAGCGATAACGCCGGCGAGCAACGCATTAAATACCACCATGGCCTGAATTGCCGTTTTGGCGCGCGGATTACGACCCACTGATATCACCCCGTTTGTGGCGTCAGCCATAAAGCTGCGGAATGCAAGGTATAGAGACCCGAGCGCGACCACCGCCGCAATAATATAGCGCATAAGCGTCACGAGCGGGGTCGCATTGATCTTTTCCAACACCGAACAGGCTACGGGACCGGCCGTACATCCCGCTATTGCGGATCCCATGCTGGTACTTGTGCCTGTACCCGGTCCAACAGCGCCTAATCCCCCGCTCGGCTTGCTGCCCATATCGACAATGATGGTCCCGGCAGCAATTGATTTGCCGTCAAGAGTAAGAGTTGTTGAATTTTGTTGTCCGGTAAAGCTTTCTCGGGCAACTCCAATGACGTTTTTGCTGCTCGTCGCGGCACGCATTGCCTTTCCTGGAATCGAGGAAGCGATCAGAGCATCTCCTACCTCTATCGGCCCATTCTCAAGCGTCACATTGACCAAAGCAAGGCCGGATCGGACCACCGGTACCTCGGAAGAATTCACAAAAAGTACTACCGGAGGATTCTGGACGGCAACGCCAAACACGTTCGAATCGTCCGCCTGATTCGACAATCTATAAAGGTTAACCGATTGATCGTAAGAAATAAGATCTCCATATGCCAGCGTGCTCCCTACGAACGGAACCGCGACCGCGACCGCCGAAGGAAGGGTCGTACTCGCAGCACCGGAATCGACTTGCGCCGAGACTACAGCCCCTGGAATGGACAGGATTCCAAAAAAAATGAGCATTCTGGCGTAGTTACGAATCGACATAAGCTCATTCTACAGCGTAACTTACAATTTGTTGTTCGCTTCCACTTCCGCAATTTGTTGAGATAGCGAACCAGGCAAACGGACAACAGATAATAACGAGGTTTTAAATTTTGTCGATTCAACCATGAGAATAAAGTATCGGTTACTCGATATCGTTTTGGCGATTTATCATTAAATATTAACTAAATCTCGTGTAAACGAGCTACAGTATGCTTCGCAAAAAAGAAGCGGAATACGGCAAAAGAGAGACAAAGAAAGCTCCACCAAAAGCCAACATGGCTAATACGACGAACATAATAAATAGTCCGAAAGCCCTTGCTCTGTTAGAAGGCGCGGGAGCAGATGGAACATTCGGCGTATGACTCAAGTGTACATATGGCGGATATTGCAAACCTAGCCCGGCAGCGTTTATCTCAGCTGAATCAGGATGTGTAGGGGTTATATGCAGCGGAATTGGCGTTTCTTCTTCATCCGTTCCAGACATTGGTTCCGGATGTATTTCGGCATGCAGAGGTGTGTCACCAACCGGCCGTGGATCGGATGGCTGGATCGGTTCAGAAATGTTTTTTTCTTTTGTAAGCAGAGCGAGAGGCTTGCCCGAGTCGTTTATATCATCCGGAAGGTATGTAAGCATCTTCAGCTCTCGTTTTGATTCAGATACCGTTTGCTCCTCTAAATGTGGGGGTTCAATCTTTGGCTCTACCGGATTCAACAAAGGAGCGCTCGGCGCTGCCGCGGCCTCATCGGGCGTTCCGGTAAGCGGAGCCGCTGGCACAGGTTCCTCCGCATGTATCGCCGGCGCGGCTTCACCTTTCGGCACCGGCTGCTCCGACGCGCCTTTACCAAAATGCTCTTCGAGCGATGTAGCGGAGACATACCACGTGCGTCCGACCTTTTGGCCCTGCAATTTACCTGCGCGTATCAGCTGACCGATATAGTCGGCATGATAGTGGAACTCTTTAGCGGCTCGACGCGACGAAATATATCGCTTGCCCGATATGGTGAGCTCGTCCATGCGAAAAGTATACCTTGCAGGGTTGAGTAAGCAACGACCCTATCAACAGTAGAAGAACCTCCTCCTCACAATCTAATTGGTCCGGTTTATTATCCGAGAATTTTTTCGAACTGGTCTTTGAGTGCTTGCGGATTGGCGGAGCCATGACTTTCTTTCATTCCCTGTCCCACAAGAAACTGAAGCGAGGCCGTTTTGCCGGCTTTATATTCGTCGACAACACTCGGATGCGCCTCAATAACTTTTCTGGCAATCGCCTTGAGCGCCCCCGCATCGCTTTGCTGAAGAAGATTTTTTTTCTGTGCGACGTCAGAAGCTGTACCGCCATGCAGGTAAATTTCGGCCAACACATCTTTAGCACCTCGCGAGGAAAGCTTTCCATCCCGCACCATTCGCATCAAATCCACAAAGGATGCGGCGCCGAAGTCGGAATTCGGGCTACTTCCCTCTTCTTTATTTAGAAATCCTTGAATGTCGGAAGTAATGTAATTGGCCGCGAGACGAATGAATTCGCTGTCTCCCGCGGCCCTTTTTGCCGTTTCTTCAAACAGCGTTACCAAAAAACCGCTTTGATCCTGAACGAACGTTTCTATATCCTCTGATTTGAGGCCCAAATTCGCATACCGCGTTCTCTTTGCCGATGGCAATTCGGGCAAATCTTTACGTGAGTTCTCGCGCGAGAATTCGGAAATTTCCGAAATCTTCAGCGTTGGCAAATCCGGTTCCGGAAAGTACCGATAATCGTGGGCGCTTTCTTTGGAGCGCTGAGAAAACGTTTGTTCGCGGCGCTCGTCCCAACCGCGCGTCTCTTGCGCCACCGCGCCGCCGTTTTCGAGCACCTCGATTTGGCGCGCGGTCTCGTAGCGAATCGCGCGCTCGACGGAACGAAACGAGTTGAGATTTTTTACCTCGACCTTGGTGCCGAATGTACTCGTGGCGCTTACGGAGACATTGGCCTCGACGCGCATCTGGCCTTGCTCCATATTCGCCTCCGAAACGCCGAGGTATCTCAGCAGCAACTGCAGTTCTCGCGCAAACCGACCGGCGGTTTCGGCATCGCGGATGCACGGCTCAGTGACGAGCTCCATAAGTGCGACACCGGCGCGATTAAAATCGACGTCGCTCTGCGATGGACCATGTTGCGAGCGCGCTGTGTCTTCCTCAAGATGCACGCGCGTTATCGCCACTCCGGCGAGCTCACCGCCACTCACCAGCGGATCTTTGTACTGGCTTATCTGATACCCCTTTGGGATATCAGGATAAAAATAATTTTTGCGATCAAACCACGTCCGGTCGGCGAGACGTCCGCCAAGAGCCGTCCCAACCAAGAGAACCTTCCGCACGGCCTCTTTATTAATTGTGGGTAAACTACCCGGGTGCGCCATGCAGACCGGACATATATTCACGTTTGGCCGCTTTTCGTCCGGATTATTCGCGCACGCGCAAAACATTTTGGTACGCGTGTTGAGCTCCGCATGGATCTCAAGTCCTATGGTGGGGGTGTACGGCATCGCCACCCACTATACCAAAACCCTGCCGCGCTTTACCATCTGCGCGACAAATATAAATAAAGATAAAGATTTAGGCGCCTGCACCCTATTGCAGACTACTGGTCAAAAAAACAGAAAGGCGTTTAAGAGAGGCATCATCGAGCGCCGAGACAACCAACACCTCTTTTTTCTTAGCGATAAACTCATCCGAGATTTCCTTTATTTTCTCATTATCTCGAGTATCCGATTTTGTCAGAATAATAATTTCCCGCTTTTGCGCGAGGTCCTTGTCCCACAATGCAAGCTCGTTGCGCACAAGCGCATACGCCTCTTCAGGATCGTCCAATTCTAAAGAAATGCAGTGCGCTAAAATTTTGGTACGCGCAACATGCCGCAAAAACTTCGCGCCGAGCCCTCTGCCTTCGGACGCACCCTCGATAAGCCCGGGGATATCCGCGAGTACAAATCCGTGCAGGACGCCGAGGTTCGGCTCGAGCGTCGTAAACGGATACATATCGACTTTGCCGCTGGCATGTGTGAGCGCATTGAGCAGCGTTGTCTTCCCGGCGTTCGGGAGTCCTATGAGTCCGACATCGGCAATGAGACGCAGTTCGATATAAAAATTACCCTCTTCGCCAAGAGCGCCAGGAAACGCTTCGCGCGGGCTGCGGTTTACCGACGACTTAAATACGGCGTTGCCCGCGCCGCCGCGACCGCCGGCAAGCGCGAGCACGCACTCCCCTTCGCTCATGAGTTCGAAGCTTTCGCCGGTCACGCGATTCGTGATGCGGGAGCCGACCGGTACTTCGATATCAATCGATTCTCCGTCGGCACCATGCCGCAGCCGGCCTTCGCCCGGTGCGCCGTCGCCCGCGCGGAAAACTTTTTCTCCCCGATAGCGCGAGAGCGCGCCGAGATCGCGTACCGCGCGAAAATACACGCTGCCGCCCTCCCCGCCGTTTCCCCCCGCAGGACCGGAAAATTCTTTGCCTTTGAGATGCAGCCAGCGCACGACGCCATCGCCGCCGCGTCCGGCTTGTGCGGAAATATCAAGTTCATCGACAAATGCCATAACCTTGAATATAAGCTCCAGGCCCCAAAACGCAAACCCTCAAACAAACGTTCAATTTCTTAACCTCCAAAGCGGCAAACGAAAGCCGTTGTTAATTCTTTGAGGTTTAGATGTTTGGACCTTGTGTTTGTTTGGCGGCGCTCAAGTTTGGAGCTTATAAAAATATGTGGAGTATCCAGTTCACCACCGCAAGAATGAGCGACCCCTCAAGCGCCGGCAGGAATCCGGCTATGGAGAAGCCGGGGACAAATGCCGCGACGAGCCAAAAGAGGAGTGCGTTGATGATAAACGCAAAGAGTCCCAAGGTAAGAAACGTGATGGGCAGCGCGAAGAGGTGTATAAGTGGCTTTATCGTAATGCCGATAATGCCCCAGATAACCGCGATCTCGAGCGCCGTGGCGTAGCCGGCAATGTGAATGCCCGGCACAATTTGTGAAATCGCCACAAGCGCGAACGCGATGATAAGAAAGCGTAGGATGAGTTTGAACATGTATCATCCGCACTGTAGCACGCGGAAGCGGGGGCCTCAATTTACAGCTCAATAGCAACCGCGATCATCGATCAGTACGAATGCTATAGCTATTTACCGGCTACGACGCATTGAGGCCGCGCTACATGCTCAGTACGGGATCGTCAATAAAGTGTAGATGGATAAATTTGAAACTATCCAGCCAATAACGAGGAGCAGCGCGAGCGCCAACACAACCGTGTTGGAGCCGCCGTAGCGCGGATTCCCTTCGCACTCCCTGCATATAACGACAACGATGAACTCGCAAAACGCGAGAGCCACGATTGATACGAGCGATTTTGAAATAATATTATCGTAGATCAACCAAATCGATATAATGCCGATAAGTGCAAAAAGCGACACGCCCACGACGAGCAAATCGAGTGTGTAGCGTCGAATTTGGGTAAACATCGGATCCGGTAACGCCGACGCCGGCGGGTCTGCAGCACTCGCGCGCTTTCCGATAAACGGCGCCGCCACGATCACCGCCACCGCCACAAGTGCCACGATCCAGAGTGTCTGGACTAATTTGAGAAGAATGTCGAAAGTAAATACGCCCCAAATTCCAAGCACCGCGACGAACGAGAGCACGGAAACGCAAATGATAAAAATCTCCACAATCCAATTTTTGATTTTCTTCATAAAATGCGTTAAAAAACAATTACTAATACATGATAGCACTCAAAATATGCCGTTCCCGACCCTACACGATGGGTTTGAGGATATATTTCTCACCATTAAATTCGAGCTGGAACCGCCCACCCACACCTTTAGTAAGAATTACGCCCATGAAGGTAAGCCACTCTTACGGATTATGCTTGAGCTTGTAGACGGAAAGCTTGAGATCAAAACGATCCGCTTTCGTAAGAGAAATTAAAAACACCACCTTGGGGTGGCGTTTTTAAGCAGTAGCTTGGGAGGACGGCAGACGCCGTGAAGCGTCAGTTCCTTCCATGAGTACACCTTTTTATCAGTGTCCGCAGCAAGCCGATTTTCTGTCGTCAAGCTACTTACTGCCAGTATAGATTGCGAAAAGCCAAATCCAAACAGCGTATCGTCCGGCAACTCCCCTTCCTCCAAGCTGTTTGTGAGATACACCCCAAGCTGCCGCCCAAAATTTTTGTAGCCCGATTCTTCAAGCGTCATCCCAAGCTTCAAATGCGCAATCGTGTACGACGCCATCATAAGTTCAAACCCATAGAGCCGCGGCAACAAATCCTCATCCACGTACCCGCTCCATCGGCCCCCTTGCCCCTCGAAACGTTTTGCGATGCTTCGAATAATCTCATTGAGAAACGTGCCGGTGCCTACCGCCGGATCGAGAATTTGCACGCGGTGCACCTCTACCTTCCCTCGCTTGCCCTGGCGCGTACGCTCAACCTGCACTTTGGACGTGTCGGCCAACCCTTTCGGCAAGCCGAAATCATTCTGAAGAATCGCATCGACCGCGCGCACGATAAACCGCACGACCGGGAGCGGCGTATAAAACGCTCCCATCTTTTTGCGCTGCTCGGGATCGTACTCGCGCAAAAAATCCTCATAAAAATGAATAACCGGATCCGGACCCTCAACCTCACCGTTCTTTTTAAAGTATTGCCCCATGAGCGCGTGCACATCGGCATGCACGAATATCTCGCACAGCTCATTCACGATGTACTGCAACCGGACGTCAAAATCGGGCCCAACGATATGATCAAAAAAGTGCCGCAAGAACGGATTGCTTGCCGGCACCAGATCGCGCGCTTCCTGCCGGCTAAAATCCTCGGGCGTCGTGTCGTGGAAGCGCGCCGCAAACAGCCCGTACACCAGCGTCTGCGCGTACAGGTCGGCAAACTCTTCGGGCGAGAGGTCGTGTACGAGTAATTTTTTGATTGTCTCAAAGATGCGCTCGAGCTCGCGGTTCTTCTCCGACGGATTGGCCAAAAACTGCCGCACGTTGTCGCGAATGCGCCGCGCCTTGCCGCCCATGATTTTGGCGAGCCGCGTGCCGCTCTTGATGCTCTCGGGCGCTTGCGAGAAAAAATCGCTGAGCAAATCGGCAAGCGCCGCAAATTGCTCGGGCCGCGCCACGATATGCCCGTCTTCTACAGCGGCGATAGCAATCGAATCTTCGTACTTCTCGCCGTTGCGAAAAAAGCGAAACTCGAGGTAATCGGTGAGAATGAGATTGGAATAGCCGAGGTAGCGCTCCATTTGCTCGGACTTTTCGGTCTTATTCAAATCGATGCCGATGTCCTTGGTCTCGGCGTAGCCGGCGGTGAGGTCGCCGCGCACGAACACAAAATCCGGCGCGCCGTGCTCGGTGCGCTTGGGGTCATTGACTATCTTGAGTTTCGGATCTATTGAGGCGATAAGCCGCTCGAACGCCGGCCGATATGCGTGCTCGCCCGCGCGGCCGGTCGCGTACTTTTGCGCCACCTCGGCCACGTATATCTCAAGCGGTGAGTTCATGAAGCCATCGTAGCAGGATTGCCCCGCGTTACAAGCCGCTACAAATAATTCATAAGCATGCCGTAGTGCGCGAAACCGAAGATCGAATAGCCCCACCCCACCAAAAGCGCCATCATATTAAATAGCATCAAAACGCCAAGCGCGATGAGCACGATGCCGCCCACGGTTTGCAAATATCCCGAAAGCGCGGCGAGGCGCGACACGCCGCGCGAGGCGCGGTCGATAAGGAGAGCGCAGAGCATAAACGGAATCGCGAGTCCGAGCGAAAAAATCGCGAGCAACACGGCGCCCGCGGGCGCGGTCGCCGACGACGACGCGAGAAAAAAAATGCTGCCGAGGATAGGCCCGATGCACGGGCTCCAACCGAGCGCGAACAAGAGGCCGATTATGAGCGACGATTCCCATCGGCCGAGCGTGAGAAACCGCGGCAGCGGCACGCGATACTCTTGTGCGAGCGCCGGCACGGCGGCGCGGCCGAGCATCACGAGGCCGAAGAGAATAAGTATCACTCCGGCGAGCCGCGCGAGCGCAAAGCGCCACTCGCCCAGCACGCTTCCGACGAGCCCGGCAAACAAGCCGAGCAGAATAAACATGATCGAGAAGCCGATGACGAACGCGAGCGCGTTGCCGAATATTTTGCGCCTCGATGCTGCCAAACCGCCGCTCGGCACGGCGCTTATGAACGCGAGATAGCCGGGCACCACGGGCAGGGTGCAGGGTGCGAGAAACATGAGAAGACCGGCGAGAAACGCGGCGGGGGCTAGGGCAAGCATGCTTGCATAATAAGCTCCAAATTCCAAAACTCAAATTCCAAATAAACTTTCAAAGAGTGAAATGTTTAAACCAAAAACGAGAGTTGCTTTTGATTTTGAAATCCATACGCGTATTAGGTGGTCTTTGGCGACGTTCCATCGTGGAGCTTATCGCGAATTCCATCGAGGAATTCGCGATCTTTGGGATGCGTGAGCATCGTGAGCGCTTTCTCGGGCGATACCCAGCGCGCCTGCGGGTTCTCAGGGTCGCTCGGCGCGAGTTCGCGCTGCGAAGTTTTGAAAAGAAACATCGTAATCGATTTCAATTCGCTCTCATCTTCCCCGCGCCCTCCCCGGCCGATGCGATAGCGCTCATACGAGCCGAGTTCGCCAATGAGAGTAATATCGGTAATGCCGGACTCCTCGCGTATTTCGCGCCGCGCGGCCTCAAGAGTGCTCTCGCCTTCGTCGATGTGCCCCTTCGGGAGCGACCACGAATCACCATGCTGGCTCACGACGACGATTTTTCCTTCAGGATTCATGACAACGCCGCCCGCGCTTTCTCGTGGAACAGGCGCAGTACTCAAGTCGGCCACAACGGCGCAATGATCGCTCACGCCGTTTGTGAGGCAAACATTTTCCGCGCGGTACTGCGGCGTCGAAAAAAGGCCGTCGACCATATACGGCAACGCGCCGGCACGATGGAGTGCGGCGTCGATGCTCGTCGTAAAGCGGGCCGGAATATGATCCATGTACCGCGCCGCGAGCTCAGAAAATATCTCGCCGCCGCGCGACGCGTTGAAGTCGCCGCAAAAAACGATGTTCGGAAATTGTTCAAGCACTAATAGAAGCTTCAGGAGATCAGCGCGCTGCGTGTCGTTCGGCTTGCCGTTTGGCGTCCAGGTAAAATGCACGGTGCCGACACAGTAGCGGCCATCCGGCACATCGAGGTCGACGCTGAGCAGCACGCGCTGAACCGTGTCCCACCCGTTCCCGACAAACGGCGCAACCTGCTCCGCGCTGCCGACGTAGTAGTGCGGCTCGGCGCGCAAGAGCGGATAGCGGGAAAGCACGGCGACCCCAAGGGGTGTTTGCGTACCGGTCTGAAGCGAAGGGTAGGGCTTCAACATCATCGGCGCAAATGCTCCCGTGAACCCCAGTTCCCGCTTGAGTGCCAAAACATCCGGCTCGAACACTTCTTGGAGACACAGCGCGTCCGGCTCCTCGGACTTGAAAAACGGCAGCTGCCGATCGAAATGCTTGTGCCCTTCGAGGTTGAGAGAAATGAGTTTCATAGAAAACCCTCCGCCCGCTTGCTATACTGCACCCATGACACCAACCATACCACAGCGCGTGCCTGGCGTCGTCTTTAAAACCCGCGTGCGCGACGAAAGCGTGGGCGGCGAGAATCCGTACCGCTGGCAGGACCTCTCGACCGAAGAAATTTTCGGCGGCCCGCCTGCCGGCGAGGCAGGCAAAAAAATTGTGCTCTTTGGCTTGCCGGGCGCGTTCACGCCGACATGCTCTTCGGCGCATCTGCCGGGCTTTGAGAAACACTATGACGATTTCAAGGCGCTCGGCGTCGACGAGGTCGTATGTGTCTCGGTCAACGACGCGTTCACGATGTTCCAGTGGGCCAAGAACCTCGGCGTCGAGAAAGTGTTCATGCTTCCCGACGGCAATGCCGAATTTACCCGTGCGCTCGGACTTCTCGTCAAAAAAGAAAACCTCGGATTCGGCGAGCGTAGCTGGCGCTACAGCATGTATGTCGAAAACGGCGAGATAAAAAAATTGTTCATCGAGCCCGGACTCTCCGACAATTGCCCAGACGATCCCTTTGAGGTATCCGACGCCGAGACCATGCTCGCGTATCTGCGCGGCATCGCTAAATAACTTTCCAAAACCCTAGATCGCAAATCTGATTCAAACGTGCGATCTAAGTAGCTGCTTTCTTTTCTTTATGATGCGGCGCGTCTACGAGTCCGCATTCTTTATATTTATATTTTTTGCCAGTGGCCGGATTGAGAGCGCCGCACGTGCAGGGATATTCGTCCATGTAGCCAAGTAAGAGCCACGAACTCGACTGCACCTTGCCGCCGCGGCCAAGATCAAACGCCATCTCGATGCCGAGTTTTTCGCATAGAGCATATTCGGGCACATTGTCGTGCTTGCGGTCGCCGCCGTTCCCAAACACGTGCGGCCGAATCATTTCAAGCTCGCGACACACACTCATGTCGAGCGACTCAGGCTCGTGTCTCGTTAGAATAACTTCGTCGACCGCGCCGAACGACTCAATAACCTCCTTGCGCTCAGCCTCGGGCATGAACGCATACCCTTTCTTGGCGCGCAGCCAGTTGTCGTTGTTCAAAATAACGACAAGCTTGTCGCCGAGCTTTTTCGCCTCGATAAACATACGCACGTGTCCCACATGCACCGGATCAAATCCGCCAGAGACAGCGACCACGCGTACTTTTTTTGTTGTATCCATACATTGATACTAACAAAAAACATTTACCCATGCCGAATATATCCACCGGCGTGATACTAACAGGCATATCTGCTATAGTGCCGCGAGAACAGAATCCTCGTGAGGATAACATGCAACTTATGATCATGCGCTCGCCGACCTGTAGTGGGAACACCTCGTACACTGCGGCATTGGTTATTATCCACCGCACGACTCTCTCATCATTGCGCCGGATGCCAAGAATAACGAGTTGCTGGCGAATCTAGTTGTCGCCATACCCACCGCCTAAATTGCCTATATTACCCACAACGTCGAGAATGTTTGAGCTAATGGCCATTTCAGCAGTCTGAAATGGTCTTTTTGTGTTAGTCTGCAAAGATATTTCGGTAATTAACTACGAGCATGTGTAAAAAAATGCCCAAAATGCCGCAATCGCAGCGTCAAAAAG
>JBOHOA010000026.1:0-7858 GCA_050730975.1 Minisyncoccia bacterium | reverse complement strand
CAGTTTTTCTTCTTCGAGGATAAACGTATGCGACGAATTTGCGAGCGCGGACGCAACGGCAAGAAAAAAATCCGGCGTCAGTGCCTCGTCGCCAAAGACGGCCGGTGCCGCTTCACTCTCTTCTTCGGTTTCCCCGGTCGAAATGCCGCGCTTCCCTGAAAAAATATTTTGTAAACGATACCCCTCGGCGCCGCCAAAGAGCGCCTCGGTCGAGGCCATGGCCGCAAGTTCGGCACCACTCATTTTTTCGATTTCAATATCGGTAAGTGCGCCGTTCCACACCGCCTTACGCGCGCGGCGTTTCTCTTCAGGACTTCCGCCAATGATTGTGAGTAACATATTGAGTCGGTTCGCTCTCTACTAGTGGCTCGCAGCTAATTTTTTCATCTCTCCCCAATTTTTCCCCCGCATACCGTTTGCGATGAATGGAATACTGCGGCGATCTTTCTCACTCACGACATTTTCCATTATTGATTTTATTTTTGGCGCGAGCGCCTCAATGAGATCTGTGTCGATCTCAAAAAGCAATTCGTCGTGCACTTGGAGGAGCATATGCGCCCGCTCGGCCACCTTTTCTTTTTGAAAAAGATCGTCGATTTGAATCATCGCGAGCTTCACGATGTCGGCCTGCGTCCCTTGCATCGGCGCATTGATGGCCATGCGTTCCGCGGCCGCGCGCACGTACGGAATACTTGATCGGATGCCCTCAAAGTATCGCCGCCGACCGAAGAACGTCGCAGTGTAGCCGCGGCGCGCGGCGTCGGCTTTTACTTCATCGAGATATTCCGCGAGCCGCGAGAATTCCGCAAAATAGCGATTGTAAAAATCCTGCGCCTCGGCGCGGCTGGCGCCGAGCGACTGCTGCAAGGCGGTAACGCCCATGCCGTAGAGGATGCCGAAGTTGATAACCTTGGCGCGACGGCGCTGCTCGTAGGAAACGTCTTTGGCATAGACACCGAATATGCGCGCCGCAACCTCGGCATGCACATCGCGGCCGGCGCGGAAAATCTGCGCGAGCTCCTCGTCGCCGGAGAGCATCGCCGCGATGCGCAACTCTATCTGCGAATAATCAAAAGAGAGAAATTCGCAACCTTTCTCTGCAACAAACGCACGGCGTATGGCGCGGCCCTGCTCGGTCTTAATGGGAATGTTCTGGAGATTCGGATCTTTGGACGCAAGGCGGCCGGTTGCGGCGCCGATTTGGACGAACGTCGTGTGCAGCCGGCCGTCGTGGCCCACCAAATTCGGAATGGTGTCGATGTAGGTCGAGAGCAATTTTTGCACCGCGCGGTAGGCCAAGATTTGCTCCACAATCGGATGCGTGTCGCGCAGTTTCTCGAGCTCGGACTCGCGCGTCGAACGCGCGCCGCCCGCGGTCTTTTTTTGCTTCGGTGCCGAGAGCTGGAGCTCATCAAAAAGAACCTCGCCAAGCTGCTTCGGCGAATTGACGTTGAACTCGCGGCCGGCAATGCGATAAATTTCGCTCGCGATGCCGTCGAGCTCCTGATGATATTGTTTCGAAAGCCCGGCAAGAAACGGTTTATCGACGGCAATTCCCCGCTCCTCCATGCGTCGCAACACGGGCCCGAGCGGCAGTTCTATTTTTTCGTATACGAACTCGAGCTCGCGTTTTTTTAGCTCATTCAAAATATTTTTTTCGGCTTCCGCGAACGAATCGCTCTTGCCCATGCGATACATGTCCGTCGCGTCGGGTTCGGAAATAGTCGAGTCAATGAGCGACACAGCGAGCGCGACGCGGGCAAACTGTGCGGGCGGCACGTTTTCTTTTTTCTCCTCCGACTCTACTTCGAAGAGTGCTGCGGTTCCGGCGCCGAGCGCCGCTCGCACTCGGGGGCCGAGCGAGCGGAATTCGAGCTCTCTTATGAGATCGAGCGCCTTGCTCGAATCAACGCCGGCGCGCCACTCTTTTGGGAGTAGTTTAAAATCAATGGGCGCGTCGCGGCGAATGGTGGCGAGCATTTTGGAAAACCGCGCCTCTTCCTCCTGACTTGTTAATTTTTCTATAACGCCTTTTTTGATGCCCGCCGCAGCGAGTTTCTCCGGATTTTTTTTCAGCACCTTGTAGAGATTTTCAATCGAGCCGAAGGCGATGATAAGCTCAGTCGCGGTTTTCTCGCCGATGCCGGCAACCCCTGGAATGTTGTCGGAGGGGTCCCCGCGCAAACCTTTGTAATCGGGAATGAGATCGGGCGCAAATCCAAATCGGTCGAGGACCGCTTTTTCGTCGTAGAGAATCGTATCCTGAATGCCTTTTTTGAGCGTATAGACCTGCACTTTTTTATCGTCGACAAGCTGCATGGTGTCCATGTCTCCGGAAGCGATGATTATGTCGATTTCTTTTTTCTTTTTCAATTCTTCGACGATGGTGCCGAGAATATCGTCGGCCTCGAAGCCCTCTTTTTCATAAATCGGAATCCCGAGCGCCGCGATAACATCGCGACTGCGAATGATTTGCGCCACCAGATCGTCGGCCGCTTGCGGGCGCGTGGCCTTGTACTTCTCGTACGCGAGGTGCCGGTAGGTGGGCTTCGGCAGGTCGTACGCGGCAACGATGTAATCGGGTTTGAGGTCGGCCACGATTTTAAGAATCATGGTGATGAGCCCGTAGAGTCCGCCGGTGGGTTCGCCTTTGCTCGACGAAAACTCCGGCATCGCGTGGTACGCCCGATGCAAAATCGCATGGGTGTCAAGAAGTATGAGGCGTTTTTTATTCTTAGCGGCCATAGGCTAACGATACCATTTTTGGATAAATTGACCGTTACGCTGAAACGCAGCCGCGCAGGGGACACTGCGCGGCTGCGTTTATTCTTGATTCGTGAATCCTGAATCGTAAATCTCTATCTCCCGCTCGCCCTCTCCCATTCCTTCCGAGGAGAATTTGAGAACGAGATCGGGCGCGGGCAGCGCGCTCGAAATATTTTCCGCCCATTCGATGCAGACGATGTTTTGCGGATCCTGCAAAAATTCTTCCGGCCTGAGCGCGGCGAATTCATGCGGATCTTCGAGGCGATACGCGTCAATGTGAATGAGGCGTTTGAAGGACAGCGCGGATTCTTTGAGGCGACGCCTTAACGCAGGCTCCAAAGGCGTCGCCTCGGGAATCCGGCCGCCTAAAAATTCCGGAGGACCGTCCTTGGAGAGCCCAGGTGTTAAGGACGGTCCTTTGGAATTTTTCGGAAGCTCGTATTTTTTCATCAAAACAAACGTCGGGCTCTGCACCGTGTCCTCGACGCCGAGCGCGCTCGCGAAAGCCTGCATGAACGTCGTCTTGCCGCTCCCGAGTTGCCCTAAGAGAAATAAAAGAAGCGCGCCACTCGTTTTCGGCTGTATTTTTTTCAACACGCCTTCCGCGAACGCAGGCAATTCTTCGCGCGCAACTTTCATGGCCGAACTATAGCAAATCGCGGTGTAAAATGGAGCAATGCAGTTCAAAGATGAAGAAGAAGGGCGGCTCAGCATTCTTAGGCACGGCGAGGAAGAAGAGCTCGCGCAAATCCTCTCGCAAAAATACGACACCGAATACGCCGACCTTTCGCTTGTTGCAATAAACGGCGAGGCGCTGAGGCTCATGCCCGAGCAAGAAGCGCGCGCCGCCGAAGTGGCGCCGTTCGGCCGCGTTGGCAAGCGCCTCTCAGTTGCTTTGCGCAACCCCGAACAGCAGGCAACCAAAGCGGCTCTGCAGAAACTGCGCGATCTCGGCTACGAGCTCACGCTCTACATGGTTTCCGAAGAATCGCTCAAGCGCGCTTGGGAGCGCTACCAGGATCTCTCGTACGCCGCCTCTTCGCGCGCGGGCATCTTCGATGTGTCGGGCGATACGCTCGACCAACTCCTCGCGCAAACGAGCGACACGCGCAACCTCGGGCCGCTCGTCAAAGAAAGCATCAGCCTCAAGCAGGCCTATCGCATCACGCGGATCCTCCAGGTCATTCTCGCCGGCGGATTCTCAACCGGTGCTTCGGACATTCATTTTGAACCCGAAGAAAAAAGCGTGCGCCTGCGCTACCGCCTCGACGGCGTGCTCATCGACGTACTTGAGTTCGACAAAGAAACGTACCGCCTCATTCTCTCGCGCCTGAAATTACTCTCGGGTCTGAAACTCAATCTCACCGAAGAAGCGCAGGACGGCCGCTTCTCCATTAAATTCAAAGGCAGCGACATCGAAATTCGCTCGAGCGTGCTCCCGGATGCCTACGGCGAGACGCTCGTCATGCGCCTCCTCAATCCCGACACCATCGCGGTGCCGCTCGAAGAGCTCGGCATGGAAGAAAAGCTGCGCCAAAAAATCGAGCACGAAATAGCGCGCCCGAACGGCATGATCCTCACAACCGGCCCCACGGGCTCCGGCAAGACGACGACGCTGTACGCTTTTTTGCGCAAGCTCAATTCGCCCGATCTCAAAATCATCACCATAGAAGACCCGGTAGAGTATCATCTGTCGGGCATCGTGCAGACGCAGGTCGAGGTCGAGAAAAAATACACGTTCGCCTCCGGCTTGCGCTCCGCGCTTCGGCAGGATCCGGACGTCATCATGGTGGGAGAAATCCGCGACGATGAGGTTGCCACCACCGCGATAAACGGCGCGCTCACCGGTCATCTCGTATTCTCGACCCTACACACTAACGACGCGGCCGGTTCGTTTCCGCGGCTTATCGACCTCGGCGTTTCAGAAAAAGTGCTCTCCTCGGCCATCAACGTCGCGCTGGCGCAGCGGCTCGTGCGCAAACTCTGTCCTTCGTGCAAAAAAGAGCGCCCGGCAAACGAGCGCGAGCAGCACATTATCGATTCATACCTCAACAACCTTGTCGACAAAACGCTGGTGCCACAAAACCGCACTGCCGTTGCCGAGGCAAACCCCCAAGGCTGCGCAAAGTGCGGCAGCCGCGGCTACAAGGGCCGCATTGGCATCTACGAGGCGGTGTTTATGGACAAGGCTATCGAAGAAGTCGTGCGCACCAAACCCTCCGAGCGCGAGATATTCGCCGCGGCGCGGCCGCAAGGTACGCCGTCGATGGTCGAAGACGGCATCCTCAAAATTTTGCGCGGCATTACGTCGTTTGAAGAGCTGCGACGGGTCGTCGATGTAGAGGAAAGATAAACTCCAAGTTCCAAATGTCAAAATTTAAACAAGCTTCAATAATTAATGGATAAAAAATAGAAGGAGTTTTTACCTACCGAGTTTAGTTGATTTGAAATTTTGGAGCTTGTATGACTCTCGCCACTCACGCCATCGCCGGCGCCGCCCTTGCGACGCTTGTGCCGTCGCACCCCATTCTCGGTTTCGCGCTCGGATTCGCGGCCCATTTTCCGCTCGATGCTCTTCCGCACTACGACTACCCTATCTTTTCGGATGCCATTAACCCCAAAGAACCGCGCGGTATGCCGAACGGTTCGTTTTTGCGGCGTGCTGTAGCAAATCCCGGCGCCCTCCTTTGCGACGTCGCGGATTTTTCGCTCGACGCGGCCGTCGGCGTCGGCGTATCGGTCCTTTTTTTCTCCGCGGGCGCACCGCTTGTCGCTATTCTGTGCGGCGCCTTGGGAGGAATCTTGCCCGATCCACTGCAATTCGTATCAAAAATCGCGCCGTACGAACCGCTGAATTCGCTCCAGCGATTCCATCAATGGATTCACACGCCTAACCGGTTGCGCGAAACCGGTGCGCTCGCGCTCGGTATCGTTTCGCAATTGGCGCTTGTCGGCTTCATTCTCTTTATCCGCTCGCTTTTATAAAATCCGGCGTGCGGCATTACGCCACTCGGACTTGCGGGGTCAATGTTGCGCCGCTAGTTCGACCGCGTACACTTCTTAGTAGATTCGAGCTCACGTACCTCTAAGCAATGCCCAGTTTCGATCAACGAAAAAGAGGACGCTACTGATGAGGATAGCCCCCGCAATCCCCGACGTCAGTCGGGGCGCCAAAGCGTCCTTACAGTAGTTCCAACCCTCGGGGGGGCGGCATTGCTTAGAGATACGTGTTCTCGATATGAAATTCGCGCAGTACGAAAAAAATCAAAGGACCGGTTTAAAAAATCAGATCGTCCATATCCTATCATATCTAATATTGTATGTCAAGCATTCCCGAAACACTGACCGAACCGAGCCCGGGCGGCGAGTCCGTGTTTCTCGACGCCGCACTTCGGCCCGCCCGCTTCGACGAATACGTCGGACAAGAAAGCATAAAGCAAAACTTGCACGTGCTTATTGCCGCAGCCAAAGAGCGGGGCACACCGCCGGAGCATTTGCTTTTTTACGGACCGCCGGGCCTCGGCAAAACGACGCTCGCCCACCTTATCGCCCGCGAACTCGGCGGCGCTCTGCGATCGACTTCGGGGCCGGCGATAGAGCGCGTCGGCGACTTGGCCGCACTCCTCTCCAACCTCACGCCCGGCGACATCCTTTTTATCGACGAAATCCACCGGCTCAACCGCGCGATAGAAGAAGTGCTCTATCCGGCCATGGAGCAAGGCGCGCTCAACATCATTATCGGCAAAGGGCCGTCGGCGCGCACGCTCGAGCTTCCGCTGCCGCCCTTTACCCTCATCGCGGCGACGACGCGCGTCGCGAGCCTCTCGGCGCCTCTGCGTTCACGGTTCAGCGGCGGCGCGTTCCGGCTCGAGTTCTATTCAGACGCTGATATCGAGCAAATAGTGCGCCGCTCGGCCGCCATTCTCGGCATCGAGGCCGATGACGCGGGGATCCGCGAAATCGCCAGGCGATCGCGCATGACACCCCGCACCGCCAATTATCTCCTGAAGCGCGCGCGGGATTACGCACAACTCAAGCGCGCGCCGCTCTCTCGGGATACGGTCGTGCAATCGCTCGGACTTCTCGAAATAGACGGCCTCGGCCTGGGGCCTCTCGATCGCACCTTCCTGCTTACCCTCGTTGAGCGCTTCCACGGCGGCCCGGTCGGCGTCGGTTCAATAGCCGCTGCGCTAGCAGAAGAGCCGGCGACACTCTCGGAAGTTCATGAACCGTATCTTTTACAATTGGGGCTCATTGAGCGCACCCCGCGCGGCCGTGTCGCCACTCCTAAAGCGTATGAACATTTGGGCAAAGCGGTTCCGGGACATCCGTCGCTCAGCTTATAACGGTCGTTTTTCTTTTTGCTGGCGTAGTTGTATAGTCGTGGTATGTCCGGCCACAGTAAATGGAGCAAAATAAAGCACAAAAAGGCGATGACCGACGCGCATAAGTCGAAAGTTTTTTCGAAGCTCGTGCGCTACATCACCGTCGAGGCCAAACGGGCCAAGGGCGATAAAAACGCGCCGGGTTTGCGGCTCGCCATCGAAAAAGCTCGCGCCGAAAACATGCCAGCCGACAACATAAATAGGGCGGTCGAAAAGGCGTCGAGCGCCGGAGATCTTGAACAAGTTACCTACGAGGCGTACGGTCCGGGCGGCGCGGCCATTGTCATCGAAGGCTTCACCGACAACCGCAACCGCACCTCGGCCGAAATAAAGCATTTGCTTGCAAGGTCGGGCGGCTCGCTTGCGACCCCCGGCGCCGCGATGTGGGCGTTCAGTAAAAGTGAGAGCGGCCTCGAGGCGCAAACCACCATTGACCTCTCGGACGAAGATTTGGAGAAGCTTGCCACGCTTGTCGACGAACTCGAAGAGCACGACGACGTCAATGAAGTCGTTACGAATGCGGCATAAATGCGGCATACAAGAACCCCGGATGTAACTCCGGGGGTTATTCTTGTAAGTCTTGAGCTAATGGCCATTTCAGCAGTCTGAAATGGTCTTTTTGTGTTAGTCTGCAAAGATATTTCGGTAATTAACTACGAGCATGTGTAAAAAAATGCCCAAAATGCCGCAATCGCAGCGTCAAAAAG
>JBOHOA010000025.1:0-16268 GCA_050730975.1 Minisyncoccia bacterium | reverse complement strand
GCATAAGACAGGTTAACCATTTGTTGTGAGAACGGGATAAGCTAAAAAAGAGATCCCGATGCTGGCGGAAGGTCTGAAAACGCCCTCGTTTCCAGCGCAACCGCTGCTTCATGAGCCCCGTTATGGTACTCGCGCCTTCGGTATACACGATGGCCTCGGAAGCATACACAATTTTCATTCCGGCTTTTTGAATCCGTACGGACAACTCGATGTCTTCGGTAATATTGCTGGAATCGTATCCGTTCAGTCTCTCGAGCACCTCGCGCCGGAACGCGCCGGCAGCGCCGCCGATAATATAAATGGTGTTGAGAAGCGATTCCGCCTTCTTAAAATAAAACGAGAACAAAAATTCCAGATGCTGCACCGTGCCGATAAGCGATCGCGTGCTGCCTATTTTTACGTTTCCAACCGCCGCCATGACCTTGGGATCTCTGAAGCATGTAACGAAATTCCCGATCGTCTCTGGCGTAAGTGCACAGTCGGCGTCTATCGAAATAACGATGTCTCCTTGCGCCTGCGCGAGGCCGTAATTGAGGGCGCGGCCCTTGCCGCCGTTCTCCTTGTAAAAATATTTCAGATTGATTTTCTGTCCGCCCGCGTGCGCGGAAACGCGCTCATGTTTCGCGACAAACTCCCGCATAATGCGATCGGAATTATCTGTCGAGCCGTCATTGACCACGATGACTTCGACATTGCGATACGTACTTTGGAGAATCGTCCGGACCGTCTGCACAATGCCCACTTCTTCGTTCCATGCGAGAATGATGACCGATACCAGCGGCGTGTAAGGACGGGCGCCAAATCGGCGGTGCTGCAGCGCCACCGCAACATCACTCCATGGCGCGAGGATCATGTAGAGAAAATATTTTGTGAGAAGAATGCTCGCGAACACAATGATAAATGCGCGTATGAGCGGAAAATCGTTGCGTGAGTGAGGAGAAAGCAGAAAGGTCGATGCGACGATTCCTATCGTTAGCGCGTACAAGGCGGTGTATACGCAGCATTTTATGCAAAATTGCCGGTTCATGGTTGGGAAGAATTTTCTTTAAAAAAGGATTGGGCAAGCTTTGCCGCAAGATTTGACAAAATACATAATAAGAGAAAGTACGAGGCTATCGTATAGGAATTATTCCGAAAACGGTGCAGGGCTATGAAAATGCAAAGACCGGCGGTCACACCGACGGCGATGCCGAGCAACAATATTTTTATGACAGCAGCGACCCGACGCATAACGTAGTGAGGTTATTCGCCGCTCCTTCGACTGATGCGTTGCAACACCAGAATAGCGGCCCCGACGATAAAGTACGGCAGTGGACAGCGATCGATGAACGCCATCGCGGCGATGATGAATAGCGAGGCAATCACATACCAGGCCAGTTCAGCACGCCATAGCCACGAACGGGACTTGTGTTTAAACCAATAGCGACCGATGAGCCAAAGCAAGATGATGAGTGCCAGCAATAAGAGGGCGCGCAGAAAACAGGCGAGATTGAAAGAAAAGCGCGCCGCCCCAACCGCCGCGAGCATTCCCGAAAGGGAAGCGGAGGTCGTGCTCGTGGTACTTCCAGGAGCGCCTTCCTGGGAAGCGCTCGTTATTTCCGCAAGCGCGCCGAAAAATCCTTTTGCCGAGCGGGCGGTTGCCAAGCCTGAATCGGTCGGCATATTAGGCACCTCCTGCAACGAGGCCGAAGAAGTCGCGGATTCAGAGTTGATAGGGGCTGAGGGCTGAGTCCAATAACTTCCTCCCGAATCTCCCCCGCCGGATGAAGGACCTCCCGTGCAGCTTGCGCCTGCAATCGAAAGATCAAACATAAGGCCAGCAGGATTATTGGTGTCGGTTCCTTCTCCTTTGAAAAAGTAAGGCGCGTTAACCACCTCAAAAGAAACCGTGTTCGTGCCCGGAACAAACGCACCCGGATCTTGATAGGTGTGGATGTTTTGCGGAAGGAAATTTCCTTCTCCGAATTGGGAGTCGATTTGCGTGCCATTGATACTCACGACGTAATAATCGTCCGCGGAAATCCGTAAAAGCGAAGACGTGGCGGTGCCGGGCAGAGTAAAGGTGAGAACAAAAGTCTCTGTCTCTTCACTGTTCGGATCAGAGACGAACGGCGTGCTCCAAATCCAGGTCGCGCCCGGAAAAGGCGCCGCCCAGTGCGGACTTTGGTACGTGGGAACGGCGGCACCGCCTCCCTCAACCGCAGTACTTGGGCCGCTTACATACCGGACGCTATATGGCGTACAGGTCTCCGCCAGTGCCGCAGCGGGTATCGTTGACGCAAGCAAACCAAAGCCGAGGATTGCAAGAAAAACAAACGATGACGATTTGCCCTTATACATGAATATAGATCTTAAAATGATTTTTTAGAAAAAAGCTGCACCGAAGTGCAGCCACGCACTCCTTTTAGAATGGGGGAAACACAACTGGCTGAAAGTCATCCGGAACGCCTGGCTGCCGCCGGAACATGGGATGGCAATTTTGCGCCCGGTCGAGAAGAGGCGACTCCGGAAGCGGCGGTTGCTCCGTCGGTTCCTCCTTTGGTTGCTTTTCTTGGTCCAAGTGGTCTCCTTACTTGTGGAATGTGCGCGAGCACATTATCATACTCCCAGAACGGGGTCAAGTTTTACGCCCCGAGATCAAACCGTGCCGTTAGTTGAACATTGAATTAGTTTTTATACACCGATGCATTGCTGAACCAAACGAGGTAAGCTGCTGGCATGATTTCCATAATCGCCGCTTTAGGACGCAATCGCGAGCTCGGAATAAATGGCGAACTTTTGTGGCGCATACCCGACGACCTCAAGCGGTTCCGCGCTCTCACGACGGGGCATCCGGTTATCATGGGCCGCAAAACGTTCGAGTCGATAGGCCGGGCGCTTCCGGAGCGCACGAATATCGTCTTAACGCGCGACGCGAATTGGCATCACGACGGCATCATTGTCGCGCATTCGCTTGAAGAAGCCATTGCGAAAGCAAAAAGGTCCGACCTTAAAAATTCCCCAAGGACCGTCCTTAATTTAGGGCTCCAAAGGACGGTCCTTGGGGAATTCCCGGATCCGACAATTTTCATCATGGGCGGCGCACAGATCTATGAGCAAGCGCTCCCACTTGCCGACCGGCTCTGTCTCACGCTCATCGATGGCACCAAAGAAGCCGACACCTTTTTCCCCGAATACGAAAAAATCTTTCCCAAAAAAATTTTTGAAGAAAATCACGAATGGAACGGATTGAAATATACCTGGGTGGATTTGGAGAAGTGATTCGACTAAGGATTCCGAGCTTGTGTAAGAGAGCCAGAATACCACCATCCATTTTTATCGTAACCCCAAGAAGGACCGCTCTCGGTGAGCACTACACGGAACGTCGCAGGATCCGCTGCCATTTTGTTGCCGTAATAATAGACGGCATTCTTGTCCTTTGTATATTCAAGATCTAAAACTTGAAAACTATTCGGATCGGCTCCCGTGATATTCTTAATGCTGTACCCATATACCGCATAGACAGCGGAACTATCCTTAGCATACATGATTGGCGCATCTTGCGATGAAGAGAGTATAACAAAACTGGTAGGATCAGCCCCTATAATTT
Source organism: Minisyncoccia bacterium (assembly GCA_050730975.1). Taxonomy (GTDB): domain Bacteria; phylum Patescibacteriota; class Minisyncoccia; order Phycocordibacterales; family SBAW01; genus JAKALC01. The sequence goes on along the minus strand of JBOHOA010000025.1, from coordinate 12,679 downwards.
TTGTCTGATTATAAAATACAGAGTGTGCGTCTTTCGAGAACCCGCCGCTGAGTATTACAAAACTATTCGGGTCAGCCCCCGCTATCGGCTGATATGCCGACGGACCAAAGTCAGAGGCATCCGGCGTAAATCCCCACCAATATACTTGCCGACTATCAATAGCGTAATCGGTATCGCTGCCGTTTGAATCCTTAATCGGCCGGAACGTATTCGGATCTGATCCGGAAAGCTTATACGCGGTTGCGCCGCCGCATTCTTCGGTTACCGCATATACAGCCGAGGCGTCTTTGCCAGCCTCCTGGCCCACCGGCATATCGGGAATGACCGAAAACGTATTCGGATCGGCTCCTTCGACCAAACCACCCAGATAATACACATGGCTGTCGTCGCGACTGAAATGACTCCCAAGGTACCGTTTCTCCATCGTTGAAGACGCGAGTACCATACTGCCATCTTGCGTCGTCGTGGCAAAGGCGAGGCTGTTCAATATTTCCGTTACAAATTCGTCGACCGTCGTTCCGGATATTCCTGGAATACTTGCCGTGGTCGACGCTTGGTTGTATGTAAATGAAAGCCATAAATCGCCTTGCGGCGTAGCGAAAACATAATCATCAGTTATATACCCTCCTTGTTTCTCAATACGATATTCATTTGCCGTTGTATGCAGCTGCGGAAGCGTATACGTTCCAACCTTGTCATATTCTCCAGAAATTTTACGTTCATCCTCGACGATCTCATCCGGGCCACCAATGTATTCATTAGGATTATATGCAAAAGCAGAAAAACCCACTGGGCTTTCTACTGGATATCGAGGATTGGCTGTAAAGCTGCCGCTGCTGCAATCTTTTTCGGGTTCACCGGTATCCCAGGTTTTCGGATAAGGAATGAGAAAATTATGATAAGAGTAGAGCGCCCAAGACACGGAGTGCCCTTCTGGCTCTACAACATCGGTACTTGTGGAAACTGCTTCAACAGCGGTTATCGGCTTTGTCGTGTGCATATCCCTCGGCATGTTCCGGTACCACCATGCCACTGCACCCACGACCAGCACAAGCGCGATTATCCCCGCGCCAGCCTTTCCCGCTGATTCCATATACGTATTGTAGCATCTGCGTTATGCCACAATCTGTAAATTATCTCCGCGCACTCCGTGATTTGAAATACCAACGAATGGATTTGGAGCGATAATCGGCTCTTCAACTGCGTATGATATACTCGAAACATGAACAATCTTGCCGCACACCGGCCAACGAGAAACAATAAAAATCTATTGGAGCGCGACTATACGCAGCGTGTTTCTGCGCTCAAGCGCGCGCGGAGCTTTGACGCGGCGCGGCAAAAAACTCGACCGCGAGACATTAAAATTACGCAGAGAACGAAGTCGTTCGCTCCCGCCGCTCAGCAAACGATAGCATGTTATACGGTCGACACGAACGCTGTTATTTATTATCTTCAAAACGATGCCGCTGCGGTAGCATTTTTTCTCCGAGCCGCCGCGCGTCGTACACCGGTATATATCTCCGGCGTTTCGGAGACGGAACTCTTAAGCTACCCTCCCTCACTCCAAGCGACATTCGAGCTATTGAGGACGTTTTGGCATTTTGTATCGTCATACACACCAATCCACGCATCACTCGTCTCGCCGGAGAACTGCGGCGTTTGTACAGAGTGAAAACGATAGACGCTATCATCGCCGCGACCGCGCTCTTCGCCAGCTCGACCCTCCTTACGCGCAACGTCCGCGATTTCAAAAAGATTCCTTCGCTTGAAGTCGAGAGGGTTTAAACGACCAAAGAAGGATACGGAACAATAATATATTAGAAATCATCATGCCGTCCGATTCTATAAAGAAATGGGCTATATGGGGACTTGTGTTACCCGCCGCGATAGCAATCGGGTTGATACTTATGGCGATTGTGGTTGTCCAAGGGGTGGGCCCTTTATTTGCCGATACCTATCCTGCGGGCGTACAAACCTTATCCGAATTTGAACGATATATATTTTTCAACGCGACCCTCCACTTAGTTATTACGGCCGTAATAATTTTTTGCTTTCTTACATTCCGTACAAAGTACAATGGTATCGGACTTCGCTTGGTTTTTCTTTAATCTGGCCGCTCATTTTTCTTATGTCGGTGGTACTAAAAGTAGCAACTGGTTCAGGGATTCTATATTGGCTTCATCTTGCATAAAACCCCGCGCTTTTCGGCGCAGGGTTTTTCCAAATTCCTTTATATTTTCTAGCCCTACTTCACCTCGACCCCCATTGAGCGCGCGGTGCCGGCGATGATTTTGGCGGCTTGGTCGACATCGTGCGCGTTGAGATCTTCCATCTTTTTTTCGGCAATTTCGCGCAGCTGAGCTTGGGAGAGCGAGCCGATTTTGGACGTGTTCGGCTTGCCGCTGCCCTTTTCTTTGCCGAGAGCTTTCAAAATGAGTCCCGACGCCGGCGGCGTTTTGAGTACGAACGAGTAGGTGCGATCTTCGTACACGGTAATTTCCGTCGGAATGAGATCGCCCATTTTGTCGCGGGTCGCTTCGTTGAATTTGGTCACGAACTCGCCGATGTTGATGCCGGCCTGGCCGAGCGTAGGGCCGAGCGGAGGCGCGGGCGTTGCCTTGCCCGCCGGCGCGATGACCTTTACTTTTTTGATTACTTTCTTGATTGCCATACGCGTGTCTAGTTATATCCTCTTTACCTGCAGAAAATCAAGCTCAACCGGCGTCTCGCGACCGAACATGGGGACGAGCACTTTTACTTTGCCGCGGGAATGGTCGACTTCGCCCACCTTGCCGTCGAGCTCCTTGAACGGCCCGTCGACGATGATGACCGCATCGCCTCGCGCGAGATCTATCTCGTGTTTGACTTCAGTGTCCTTCATGCGGCCGAGCAGCGTGTCGACCTCGGCTTTGGAAAGCGGTACCGGCGATACCCCGGCACCCACGAAGCCGGTAACGCGCGGCGTGTTGCGCACCACGAACCACGACTGGTCGTCGACAATCATATCGACGAGTACATATCCCGGGTACACTTTCTCCTCTTCCTCGATTCTCCGGCCGCCTTTGACCTTAATCGTGCGCTCGGTGGGTACCACGACCTGAAAAATTTTGTCCGAGAGTCCGAGCGACTCGATGCGCTGGCGCAAGTTGCGCGCCACGGCGTTCTCGTAGCCCGCGTAGGTGTGGATGGCGTACCAATGACGCTCGCCGGTTGATTCTTGTTTGGCCATAGCTAAACGAAACGCTTAATGATAAGTGAGAAAACATAGTCGAGAAGCCCGAGGTATACGGCCACGCCAATCGAAATAGCGATAACGACGATCGTATACACGATCGTCATTTGACGCGTCGGCCACACCACATGGCGCATCTCGGCGCGGACTTGTCTCAAATATTCCATCATAAAAGCATTTTTAAAACCCCCGCGGGGGTTTTATTGGGTTCGATAATACACCGACTCCCGGCAAAGCGCAAGCGCTGTACAAACGGCATAGCGTATGAGTGCGATTACTGTATCTCGTAGGTAATCGTTACGTTGTCGGTCACTTTGTTTTGGCCCGGAGAAATGTCGGGCGCGGGAGCCGCGGCGCCGGATGCGGCGGTCGAGAACGCCACGGGCATCGGATAGCCGCCCGTATTTTCCTCAAAATTCGTTACTCTGACAATCGATACGCCGAGCTCGTGGGCCAACGCCTTTGCCTTGCTTTGCGCGTCGGCGATGGCCGCGCTGCGCGCCTCCTCTTGCACGCTGCTCGGATCCGCAGCGGTAAACGAGAGGCCGGATACGTTGGTCGCACCTTTTTGCCCCACACCCGAAAGAAGCGTACCGGCCATGGTCGTGCTCGCAACCTTCACTTCAGTGGTTTGCGTAACTTCGTAGCCGGTAAGCACCTCATTCCCCGACGGCGGACAATAGACGCCGACGGAACCATTGGCCGGAGCAAGCATGGGGCACGCAGTCGCCTCGTTCTTGTAGGTCGGATTGATTTCGTAATCGGTAGTTTGGATATCGTTCTTGTCGACGCCAGCGCTTAGAAGATATTGGGTGAGCGCGTTCGCTTTTTGCGTCGCGCTCGCTTGCGCGGCCGCCACCGTCGCCGCATCCGCGGAAACGCTGAAGCTAAACTCGGCCGTGTCCGGAATCGCGTACGCATCGCCCGTGCCGGAGACGCTAATGGTATTTGTTGCCGCAACGCCTTCGCCGAAATGCGCTAACGAAAAAATTAGGTACACGACCCCGACGGCCAAAAGCGCGGCCAGGAGCCATGCCGCGACCATGAGCGCGCGCTTGAGGTTCCTGCCTACACGGTCTTCGAACGGATTCATATGAATGGAAATATAGCACTACTTCCCGGCGGTACTACTTCCCTCAACCGACTGCACGATGGCGTTGATTTCCGCGTACGGCAGCGCGCCCGAAAACGGAATTGCTTTGCCCGACTTCGACACCACTACGGTAAACGGCGTTCCCTGGCCGCCGTTCTCGACCGCCTCGGCCTCGTCGGTGTTGATGCGGCTGTCGTACGTTTTGTTGGTCACACACTGATTGAACTGCGCGAGGTTCGCGCCGAGCTTTTGCGCTTCGGCGGTGTACCACGCGCTGCCAATGGCGCTTTGGTTCGTGTAATCGTCTTCCACAAATTGCCAGTACGCGCTGTTGCCGAGCTCGGCGGCGATGCACTCGGCGGCTTCGGCCGCGGGCCGGGCTTCCGGATGAATTGAGTCGAGCGGAAAATTGCGGAACACCCACGCCACCTGCCCGTTCGAATCATCAACGATTTGCTTCAGCGACGGATAGATGAGCGAGCAGTACGGACACTGAAAATCCGCGAATTCGACGATAACGACCGGCGCGCCTGGATTGCCGATGATGTGATCGCTTTGCGAAGGCGCACGCAATGTGCCGCCGACGGTAATCGATGAATTCGCGCCCGCGACCGCCGCAACGCTCGAGGGCGCCGGCGTTTTGGCGAGCACGATTGCTCCCCCGATAACGACGCCGGCAATGACTACGGCAAGCGGCATCGTGAGCCAGGTCTCTTTTTTCTTGTGCTCCGGCTGCGGTTCTTCGGGCGCGGGCGCATTCTCAATCGGGCCGCTCGCGGCCGCCTCTTCATCGCTCATGCCAACATATTACCGCAGACGACCCGAAAACAGCAAACGCTACCGCAAGGTCTGACCGTGCTTACGGATGCGGAGTATGAGGAGACGGCTTCAATAGGTCGCGGATTTCCTCGAGCAGTTTCACTTCGTCGGACTTCGGCGGCGGAGGCGCCTCGCCGGATTCCTCTTTGCGGAAGAGCCGCTCGCGCGCGATTGAAATAATTTTTATAACCGCGAAAATCGATCCTGCGACAATGATGAAGCTCTCAATACTCTGCAAAAAATTTCCGTACGCGAGCACGACCGCAGGCGTCGTCGAACCGTTGGCAGCGGTTTGCGCGCCGCGCAACACCACCGAGTAACTGCGCACGTTGGCACCGCCGAGAAGCGATATAAACGGCGTGATAATGCCTGAAACAAGTGAATTGACGACAGCGCTAAACGCATTGCCCACCACGACCGCCACAGCCAAATCGATGACGTTGCCCTTGAGCGCGAACTTCTTGAACTCATTAAAGAGCCCGCGCGCGCGTCCCACTACTTTTTTGTCTGATTCTTTCCCTGCCATACTTAATGCATCTGCCCCACCCGCTCGATATCATGCAGGAGCACCTTGAGGCGCGCATGAATGTCGGCGAGCTCGGGTGACACTAATTTCGGCGTCTCGTCACCACTCTCCACCGTGAGTTCTTCAACATCTCCCTGCAATTCGTCGACATCCTTCTGCATCTCGTCGATGTCCTCCTGAATCTCGCCCACGTCCTCCTGCATTTCGTCGATGTCTTCCTCGACCTCTTCGAGCGATTCGCTCTGGCGGTTGACCGTCATCTGAATGAAAATAGCAAGATAAATGGCCTCGAGCGAGACGGCAGTATTAAAAACGAGAATCACGGCGTCAAACGGCAAAAGATGCGCCGAGAGTATCGCTATCGTTCCCCCGAACCATATCGAATGCGCGATAAGCGACTGCGGCGATCCGATCCATCGCGTGATACCAAGGGCTGCAGCTTCTATTTTATCGCGTCCGCGCTTTGACATGACCCCTACAATAAACAACGCGGGCAGCAAGTACAAGGAAACCACGAGCGCCGAGTTCGTGGTTCGCGCCGTACGTATTGTAGTATATACCGCATGCGCGCCGTTCATACGCACCATCGCCGCGCGTCGCACGCGCTCGAATTTCATTACCCGAAATCGGGCGCGGAAATTTTTTGGGGACTCGTCGTCGTGCCGTTCATTCTGCTGTGCGGCATGCTCGCGGTTCTCATATTCCGCCACGGCGCGACGCCGCTTTCCTTCGGAGGCGTATCGCTCTCCTCGCTTGGCATCGCGGCCGCACTCACGCTCATGCGCCTTGTCGTTTCCTACGCGATCGCTATCGCGATAGCGCTCCCGCTCGCGGTCTTGGCAACGCATTCGCGCACGGCGCAGAAAATTCTCTTGCCGATTTTCGACGTGCTGCAATCCGTGCCCATTCTCGCGTTCTTCCCGATTCTCGTCGTATTCTTTCTCGGATTGGGATTTGAGAACGGCGCGGCGGTGCTCATTCTCGTCCTCACGATGATCTGGAGTATCGTGTTCGCGGCCATCGGGGGCGCCGGACTCATTCCGCGCGATATTATTTACGCAGCCGAAGTTTTCGGCGTCCGCGGATTTGCGTACATCCGCCGCATACTCCTGCCCGCGCTCGTGCCGCAGATAATCGTCGGCTCCATCCTGGCATTCGCCGCGGGCTGGAACATCATCATCGTGGCCGAGGTCATCCGCACGTATCTCCCCGCCGATTCGACGACGCCAAATCTCATGGGGCTAGGCAGCATGATGGTTGAGGCCGCGGCTTCGGGCGACACCGGACGGTTCCTCGCCGCGCTTGCGACCACCGTGCTCATCATCGCGCTCGTCAACATTTTCATCTGGCAAAAATTGCTGCACTATGCTCAACGATTCAAATTCGACCAATAGCGCGGCCGGCTGCGCGGTCGCGTTCAAAAACGTCAAGAAACGCTACGACGGCGCGAGTGTCTGTGCCATCGAGAGCGTGAGCTTCCGCGTGGAGCATGGCGAGTTCGTGATTTTCGTCGGCGGATCGGGGTCGGGCAAATCGACGATTCTGAAGCTCATCGCCGGCCTCGAACGCCCAAGCGAGGGAGAAGTGGTGCGGCCGCCGCGTGTCGCGATGGCGTTTCAGAGCGTCGCGCTCCTGCCGTGGCTCACGGTTTTTGAGAATGCCGCGTTCGGCGTGCGCGCAAAAGAGTCCGGCGAGCACGAGGTGCGCCGCGCGGTCGAGCCATACATTACCCTCGTGGGGCTCCACGGGCTTGAAGAAAAATTTCCGCGCGAGCTTTCTGGCGGCCAACAGGCGCGCGTTGGGCTTGCGCGCGCTTTGGCCGTCGACCCGGACATACTCATTCTCGACGAGCCGTTCGCCGCGCTTGACGCCAAGACCACGCACGACTTGCACGAAGATCTCATAAAAATTTGGCAGCAAACAAAAAAGACCATCCTCATGGTCTCGCACAATATAGAAGAAGCGGTATCGCTCGCCGATCGCGTGCTGCTCGTCAAAGCCGGCCGCATCGAGTGCGAGTGGAGCATTAATCTTCCCTACCCCAGGCGCGAGCAGGCCGAACCCTTCATGCACGAAGTCGCCCGCATCCGGCATGCATTTTTCCGCGAGTAAAAATTCACTGGATCAAAAATTCAGCGCACTTGAGTATGTGGAGAGCAGCGACATGGCCGCGAATGGCAAGATGAGGAGCGGAATAACGACCACCGCGACCGATATGATGACCGTCCACAAAATATATTTGCGCGTTTTCTCGGCCGAAACGCACGCGGCTTCGGCGATTTGCTCTATCCGGTCTAGCTGTGCCTTCATCTCCGGATCCATAACTAAATGATATCATGGCCCTGTTGTTACTAATAAACAAAACTATGAACGAAAAAGAAATCACTCTTGAACGCGTGATCGACGCGCCGGTTGAAAAAGTTTGGAACGCGTGGACCGACGAGAGGCAGGTGGCCGCGTGGTGGGGCCCCAAGGGCGTCAGTATCCCGGAGTGCGCGGTGGATGCGCGCGTCGACGGCGCGCTTAAAATCGTTATGCTTGCGGGCGAAGAGCTCGGCCTTTGGCAGGTCAGCGCTGGCCGATGCAGGGCGTTTTCACTGAAATAGTGCCGCACGAACGGCTCGTATTTACCGACCAGGCGTTCGATGAAAACGGTGCGGTGTTGCTCGAAGGCACTACGTCGGTTACCTTTGAAGACCTCGGCGGCAAAACAAAGATAACCGTGAAGACGGGCGCCACGGGCGAGGCGCCGCAAACGGCTATGATGCTCGAAGGCATGCAACAGGGCTGGCAGGAGCAACTCGAAAAACTGGGCGCGTTCGCGGCAGCTCATTAAAGAAATAAAAATAATGCTATGAAGAAATTTTTTGTGCTCTATCGGGTTCCTATAGAAACAATGCGTGAGTGGCGCACCAATACGAAACCTGAAGAAATGAAAACGCAGGGCGAAAAAATGATGCACGACATGGCAGCATGGACCGAGAAAAACAGCGCGGCGCTTGTAGATCGCGGGCAGCCGCTTGGGCGTAACAAGCGCGTGACTTCTGTGGGCATTGAAGACACTCCAAACGATCTCAACTACTACTGCATTGTCGAGGCCGAGTCGCCCGAGGCGGCGGCCGCTCTCTTCGCCGACAATCCGCACCCATCGATTCCAACCTCCTTTATCGACATCATGGAAATTACGCAGCAAGGGATGTAAGCCAATCACTTTCTCCCCCACGAAAGCCGGTTCCATGCGCGCTCGTGGAAGTAGTAGGCAACGGTGTTGAAGATGCCGACGAGCACCGACGTGTCGATGGAGAGCGAGAGTTTGCCGGTGTAGGTGAACACCACGATGAATCCGAGAACCGTAGCGGTAACGCGCCATGAAACCGTTTTGAGAAGCGTACGCAGGCGGGACTCTTTCAACATGCTACGCAGTGTACCACCGAGAAAACGTGGTTTATTAACCTAGCGACGCTCTGAATCGCTCCGGCGGTTTGCTGTTGCACACGATAGCATAAACAAATTACCGATGCTTATACTCGAACTTCTTGAAGCACTCTTTTAGCTGAATCTTCAGTTCGCCGCTTCCCTTGCCGCCCTTAAGAAATACTTCTCGACGCTTAGCGTCGAGCGATTGGTCGTACGCCTCGTAATGAACAAGCTTGAGCGGACGTCGGTTTTTCGTGGCTTGTACATATCCTTTCTGATGTTTTTGGATACGGACCTTTAGGTCGGGTGTGGAGCCGATATAGAGATTGTCGTCCTTCTCACTAATCAAGATGTAGACGTAATACATATAGTCTCTACTCTTGCGTAGGGGGCGGCCCGCTTAGCGGGCCACGCCCAAGCTTAGCTTGGGCGATCGCCGGGAATCGAACCCGGATCAGCAGTGCCACAAACTGCGGTGTTGACCGTTACACCACGATCGCCATGCACCATAGGTATATAGCGTATTTCCTTACGACGCAACGCGTACTTCTTCGCGACGCGAGGAGACGGATGCGAACACGATGAAAAAGAGGCCGATAATCGCGGTCAGCCACTGCGGCACGGGTGTCAAGAGCGACGCCAACATGCAACACGCAAGCGCGAAAATCGCCCAATGCGCGCCGTGCTCGATATAGACAAAGCGCTCGAGCGCGCGGCCACGCACCATGGCAAGCGTCAGCGTCCGCACGAAGTACGCGCCGATGCCCAGGCCGACGACGATAATCGGCAGCGCCACGGTTATGGCGAACGCAGCCGCGACGCCGTCAAGCGAAAGCGCCGCGTCGAGAACCGACACGTACGCAAACAGCGCCGCGCCCGCCCGCGTGAATCGCGTTTCAGCGCCGAGCGCATCGCTTAATCCTCTCACGAGCACGAACAGTATGACGCCGATGATGCCGGCTTCGAACACGACGAGTGTGCGGCCGGATAGAAGCGCGAGCGCAAAGAGCGCTGCGAGCGCGAGCGCGAGTTCGATTGATTCGACCTGTCCCCAAATAACCAGCCGGCGCTCAATGTGCCGGAGCCAATGCACGCTTTTGCGCGTGTCAAAAAAGTACGTAAGCGCCACGAGAAGCAAGAATACGCCGCCGAAACTCTCGATGGCCGGGCCGGCGGATGCTACAAGCGCCGCATAGGCGGCAGGGTTGGCGAACGCAAGCACGGTTATGGTTATGGGCGAGGCAATCGCCGTCGCACTCACGATAAGAATCGGCAAAATGAGGCGCACGCCCAAAACCGAAATGAGCATCCCCCACGTAAGGAAGCGCTGCTGCCAATTGGGCGTCATGCGCGCGAGCACCTTGGCGTTCACCACCGCGTTGTCAAACGAAAGCGTTACTTCAAGCACCGCGAGTGCCGCGGCAAGCGCGAACGCCGCCGGCCCGCCCCACCAATACATCGCACCGAGCGCGAAGAAAGAAACAGCAATCGGCGCCACAAACATTCGCTTCACATTCTGAAGTATACTCTTTCACCCGCGATTCACGAGACCGGCGTTAGGGTAACGATATTAGCCGCAAAGGTCGAGCGGCCATTGAAAGGTAACGAGCGATAAACAAAGATTATGTGCGGAATCAACAAACAATTGCTCGATGAATTGCAGGAGCGCGACGCGCGCGAGACGCCACAGGAGCCTGAGCGCGAGCAGCAGAAACTCGAAAAAGAGCTCGCGGCCATCCCGCTGGCGGACCTAGACGACAATCTCGAACCCGCCTTCAGCGCACTGTAACAAAGGCACTTAGTGCCCAAGAAAAGAGACCGGACTGGTTCCGGTTTCTTGCTTGTGCTTGTGCCGCACCTCAGGAGAGGCGATCTCGGAAGTGCGTAGATTCCATAGTTATACTGGATTGCGGAGCCTTTAAAATTGGAGACAAAAGTATGCGCTTGCTCAGTCCCGCTTGCCGATACATCCGCTGAATATGAAAAGTTGATAAAAAGGGGCATTATGGGATTTTAGAAGCTAGGGTAGATATGTATATAGTTCCCCTACTAAAATCCATTAGGCATAGGAAGAGAATATTTGATATTATTCAGACATGAGCCCCGAAAGATTCTCATCAATCAGTATAGAGAAAAATGAGAAGATTGAGGCCGGGCCAATACCTGAACGGGTTGCCATGTATGCTCTGTTCGATGAAGAAGTGCAGCCTAAAAAGGATGTGGTATATCACCCGGGCAGCGGTCACGATATCTCACCCTCGGCGGCATTTCCAGGCAGCAAAGTCATTTATGTTGACTCCGATGCTAAATCCATGGAGGCTATACAACAAAAAGGATACGAAGCGCACGCAGCATCAGCATTGGAATTTGACCCGGGGCCGGTAGATATTTTGATATTAATGAATCCGGAATTTTCTCCTGAGGTGCCAAGCTCTCATGTGATCGATGGCGGATATGTTTTAGCGAATAATCATAAATTGAGCGCTACCGACCTACACAATGATCCGAAGTACTTCCTGCAAGGCGTGATCAACAATACTGCCACACAGAATATTTCGATCGATACCCAAAACCTCGAGGATTACTGGAAGGAGATCGATACGGAGGAAGAATTTCAAAAGACGCAATCATACGACCCCGCCTTCTTTATGCCTGTCACAAATGCCGTGAAAAAAATTACGGGTACATCTGAGAATGTGCTGACCGAATACAAAAAGTTGCTCGAGCAGACACGAGAAGAAATGCGAAAAGAGAACGAGCAGATTCTCGCGACAAATCCTGGCGCACAGGTTCCAAATCCTGACACGCAAGACGCATTAATTCTTATGCATGATGGAGAGCCGGTTGTGCTCAATGCCCACCTACCGAACAAGAAAGGGACTGCCGATAGCCTATTCATTTTCAAAAAACAGAAAGTACCCTCGTCAGAGACTGCTTTATAAGTCCTGACCATAAAAGAGTTTGAGGCTGACGACAGTGAAAAGAAACATCTTGTGCTGTCTACAGTCGGTGGGAACCACCTCCTCAAGCACGGAAGTTGTTGATTCAAGCGGAAAACCCCTACTTATCATCCAAAAGCCTTTCTGCGGCAAAGAAGATTTCTGACAAGTTGGAACCGCCAAAAAATATTGATCAGCAACGAGAGGTTGAACAAAAGTACGCCAAACATCCGATTCTGTGTTAAGGAGAAGACTTGGTCAAGTGCTCGCTCGTCGCCGTCACTTGCTTTTTGTGGTCACAAGTCGAATTTTGCCGTCGCAAAGTTGCGCTCGCAACCCGGACTCGAAATCAAAGTCATTCTGTAACAGCTCCCTAACCTCTGGCTTTGCCTGAACTATGGGGTTATTAAATATCTTGGACCACATTTCGCGAGCGAGGAAACCGCCGAAATTATTCGTGTAGCCTGCACCCGTGAACAGGATTACATTTTTTGGTTTTGGTTCAGTCATCTCAAAATAAGAATTATTGAGCTAATGGCCATTTCAGCAGTCTGAAATGGTCTTTTTGTGTTAGTCTGCAAAGATATTTCGGTAATTAACTACGAGCATGTGTAAAAAAATGCCCAAAATGCCGCAATCGCAGCGTCAAAAAG